>NZ_JANEWH010000118.1:0-14334 GCF_028069715.1 Kluyvera sp. Awk 3
GACTGTTTTTATTGAAAAATAGTTGTTTATCCCATCTCTGGAAAAATATAGATCAGAGATTACACGTACTTCTGTTAAGTTGAATGACTTTTGAGTTTGAAGTACATGATTAAAATCAGAATCCCAATGTGGTCGAATGCCTGAGCCTCTTAACCTTAGCTGGCTAATATGGTGCTCAATAGCAGATAATTGGTTTTGATCTATTCTAAAGTAGGTCTCTTTCTGTGTCTGGACATTTACTGCTCCTGCTGATGTTGCAATTAGCGCAGAAATTCTTTCTATTACTGACTGTCCAAAGCTTGTACTAAAAGAGCGTTCAAATCTACTCCAAAACACTGCTTCTCGACTTAAGAGAGCAGAGTGGAAAGGCATCATAGTAGCTTCTCGTCGAAGACGCTGTAGTGTTCTGTCGACGCAACTGATGAATTCTTGTCTCACTCTTTGCTTGCAAATCCTATCCATAGGGAACCGCCTGTAGGGTACGAAATTAAAGGCTGGTGGGATACTTGAGATGAAGAATCAAAGTACTACCAAGCCCATCGGCAGTTGGTAGAGCAAACAGTATGTTCCGTTCTTAGAATCTGAGATGGTCTCAATGACCAAAAAGAAGGGCTAAGTGGACGCAATATGGACTCAACCAACAACCAAGGGGCTACGCTTGCACGTAACCCCTTGTTTTATTTGGTGGAGCTGGCGGGAGTTGAACCCGCGTCCGAAATTCCTACATCCTCGGCACTACATGCTTAGTCAGTCTTTACATTCGCCTGGCACCTGCGGACAGACACGCCACTACCAAACTAGCCTGATTAGTTTTAACGCTTCAACCCCAGGCAGGGCTTCCACGCGATCTCTTTTGGGTTTGACCTCTCTTTGATCCCCGTCTTAAGAGCGGAAGCTAGGGAGAGAGGGCTCAGAGCAGGTTATTAAGCTGCTAAAGCGTAGTTTTCGTCGTTTGCGACTATTTTTTGCGGCTTTTTACGAGGCCAACCGCCCCTCGGCATGCACCTTGGGTTTCGCAAATCCCGTCGAATCCAGAATCAGCCCCAATAGTGTTGCAGCAAGTATAACAGAGATGCGGAAGGTGTTGCCAGCAAAAAACGTGTCTCAACAAGCTGTTGGCTGTGCGTTTCTCGTGCAGTTGGCGGTGTTCAGGAGGGATAACGGACTGATACTAAAAAATATCCCCCATAGGTTGGGGGATATTTGTTGTGGCTGGACAGGTATCTGGCTTAGCGCCCTGCATGTTTCATAATACGCGCTTTATCGAGCTGCCATTCACGATCTTTCAGGTCGGAGCGTTTGTCGTGCTGCTTCTTACCTTTGGCGACGCCGATCTTCACCTTACACCAGGCGTTTTTCCAATACAGCGACAGCGCGACTACGGTGTAACCTTCGCGGTTGATACGCCCGTACAGAGAATCCAGTTCGCGCTGGTTGAGCAGCAGTTTACGCGTGCGGGTAGGATCGCAAACGTAATGCGTAGATGCCACGGCCATCGGGGTAAAGTTAGCGCCGAACAGGAACGCTTCACCGTCTTTCAGGATAACGTAGCTGTCGCCGATGTTGGCTTTACCTGCGCGCAGGGATTTCACTTCCCAGCCCTGGAGTGCAAGGCCCGCCTCAAACTCTTCTTCGATAAAGTATTCGTGGCGGGCGCGTTTATTCAGCGCAATCGTGGCCGATCCAGGTTTGTGTGCTTTTTTCTTTGTCATAATATCCTGAAATTATCGCTAATCTGATAAACCTAGCCTCAAGCTCCCGCGAGGCGTAATGCGTTATCTTAGCACGATATAGCCTGTGTCCGTTTTTTTTAACCGTAGATAAATGATACTATTTACGCCTTGTTCGATCATGGAAATTGCTATGCCTCAGATTAGCCGTACTGCGCTGGTTCCCTACAGCGCGGAGCAAATGTATCAACTGGTGAATGATGTGAATGCCTACCCGGATTTTCTTCCCGGTTGTACGGGCAGCCGCGTTCTGGAGTCTGGACCGACGCAAATGACGGCGGCGGTCGATGTCGCAAAAGCGGGTATCAGTAAGACCTTTACCACGCGTAATACCTTAACCGATAACCAGAGTATTTTGATGCATCTGGTCGATGGGCCGTTTAAAAAGCTGATTGGCGGCTGGAAGTTTACGCCGTTAAGCCAGGACGCTTGTAAGATTGAATTCCATCTTGATTTTGAGTTTACCAATAAGCTTATTGAACTGGCGTTTGGTCGTATCTTTAAAGAGCTGGCGCTGAATATGGTGCAGGCATTCACGATGCGTGCCAGAGAGGTTTACCGTGTCGGGTAAGATTGCCGTGGAAGTGGCTTACGCGCTGCCGCAAAAGCAGTACGTGCAGCGTGTCACCCTGGAGGAAGGGGCCACGATCGAGCAGGCGATTCAGGCAAGCGGGTTGTTGGCGCTGCGTGATGATATTGACCTGAGCAAAAATAAGGTCGGTATTTATAGCCGTCCTGCTAAATTGCAGGATGAAGTTCACGACGGCGACCGGGTTGAGATTTATCGTCCCCTGATTGCCGATCCGAAAGAGCTTCGCCGTCAGCGGGCGGAGAAGTCGGCGCAGAAAAAGGGATAGCGCCTTACTGTGATTTACAGACAATAAAAAAGCGCTCAATGAGCGCTTTTTTTGTCACCGCTGACTTATTTGGTCAGCGCTGGTTTGTTATCGATGTTGGTCAGCACACCGCTGCTGTTGAAGGTTAACGTCAGCGTTTGTTGGGTTGCTTTTTCATGCCCAGGCTGCTGGCGGAAAACATAGAACCAGGTGTTGGTGCCGAACGGATCGGTCATCATCGGGGTACCTAAGGTGTAGGCGACCTGTTGTTGGGTCATGCCTGGACGAATTTTCGCTACATCGTTAGGTGCCAGGTAGTTCCCCTGACTAATATCAGGACGGTAAACCACTCGCTCCAGAGTGGAACAGCCTGCAGTCATCATCAGAAGAACCGCTGCGGCAGCAGTCAGCGTTTTACAGCGCATAGTGATTTGATTCCTTTTCGGGCCCGAGCAGTACGCGGCTCATATGTCATGTGCCGATGATAATAGACCTGAGGTAAGTTGGAAACCTTTGATATCAGGTCTTACGGCGTTTTTATTGTGAACTCAGACTCTAAGAAATCAAAAAAGTTTATGCGGCCAGCAACTCTTTCGCATTCGCCAGCGTATTACGGGTGACTTCACTGCCCCCCAGCAGCCGCGCCAGCTCTTGCAGGCGAGCGCGTTTGTCCAGGGGTTGCATATGGGTTTCGGTCATTGCGCCGTCGGTCTCTTTGCTGACGTAGAAGTGGTGGTGCCCACAGCCTGCAACTTGCGGTAGGTGGGTCACACACATCACCTGGGTCGATTCACCCAGTTGGCGCAGCAGCTTACCGACGACTGCCGCCGTTGGGCCGCTAATCCCGACGTCCACTTCATCGAAAATCAGCGCAGGCGTTTCCATCTTGCGTGCGGTAATCACCTGAATGGCCAGCGCGATACGCGACAGTTCACCGCCTGAGGCAACCTTGGCAATCGCCTGTAACGGCTGCCCCGGGTTAGTAGTGACGCGAAACTCAATACGATCTGCGCCTTCGGCGGTCAGATGCTGTTCTTCAAAGCTGACGTCAATATCAAACAGGCCGTGCGGCATCGAGAGCATATGCATGCTGTCGGTAATCAGGTGCGCCAGCTCCTGTGCGCTGGCTTGACGCTGCGCATGCAGCTGGCGCGCAGTGTCCAGTGCCTGTTGGTGATAACGAGAAACCGCCAGTTTGAGCGTTTCGAGTGAGTCGCTCTGGTCGTCGAGCAACTGCTGTTCGTCCAACAGCGACTGGTAGTATTCAGGCAGCGCTTCCGGCGAGATTTGATGCTTCCGCGCCAGGGAAATCTGTTTTGACAGACGCTGTTCCAGCTCGAACAGACGGTTTGGATCGAGATCCATGCGATCGCAATAATGGCGCAGCTCGTCGCTGGCCTCGCTGAGCTGAATGGCCGCTTCTTCCAGCATATCCAGCACGCCGGAGAGTTTGCCGTCCATGCTCACCAGTTCACCGGCCAACTGACGGGCTGTGTAGAGCTGGCTTTGCAGGTTTACGTCGTCGCCGTCGGCCAGGATAGCCAGCGCGTGCTGGCTCGTGGAGAGTAACTGGCCGCTATTTGCAAGGCGCTTGTACTCTTCATCGATTTGTTCATATTCACCGGGCTGCGGATTGAACTCGATCAGCTCTTTCAGCTGGTATTGCAGCAGCTCGGCTCGCGCGGCGCGTTCCTGGCTTTGCTGCTGGTGAGCCGCCAGATCGCGGCAGCTTTGGTGCCAGAGACGGTAATTTTCCGCCATTTGATGCGTGAGAGTCGATTCGCCTGCGTAGGCATCAAGTAGCGTTTTCTGGTGTTCGGATTTAACTAACTGCTGGTGTGCGTGCTGGCCGTGGATCTGAATAAGCAACTGGCCCAGCTCTCGCAGTTGGGAAAGCGGTACGGCCGTGCCGTTAATAAAGCCACGAGAACGACCATCGCTGCTGATGACGCGGCGCAGCAGGCACTCGCGGCCATCCTCCAGCTGATTTTCCTCGAGCCAGCGCAGGGCCGCAGGCGTGTCCTTCAGCGCAAAGCGCGCGCAGAGGTCGGCGCGAGTGGCGCCAACGCGGACCATGTCGGCTTCCGCTCGACCGCCCAGGCACAGCCCGAGGGCATCAATTGCAATAGATTTACCCGCACCGGTTTCACCGGTGATGGCCGTCATGCCGCTGTTGAAGTCGATTTCAAGTTCACGAACGATTGCAAAATTGCTGATGGTCAGTTGTGCCAACATAGCCGCTTTCCTGTATGAAAACCCATAACTGTGTTTTCATACAGTATAGACTGGTTTTTTATCCAGTAAAGAGGCGGCGATAAAATTAGAACAATTTTTTTGACCAGCCAAGTTTTGTGCTTAATGTATTGAAATAGCTGTAGTCTTTGGGGTGAATGAGATTCAGGTGATAGTCGCTGCGGCGGATCAATACGTCTTCGCCTTCCTGGATGGGCAGGGCAATCTGGCTATCACAGCTGATTTCCAGGTCGCTGCGGCGGTGCGAAAAACGCAGGCGGATGGTGCTGTTGCTGTTAATCACCAGCGGGCGCGCGGAGAGCGTATGCGGGAACATTGGCACCAGAGTAATCGCATCTAATGATGGGGTGAGAATCGGCCCCCCGGCGGAAAGTGAGTAGGCGGTGGAGCCGGTTGGGGTGGAGATAATCAGGCCATCGGAACGCTGGGAGAAGGCGAAGGTCTCGTCGATATACACTTCAAACTCAATCATGTGCGCCACTTTGCCCGGGTGCAGCACGACTTCGTTGATGGCGGTGCTGATCCGCTTCTGGCAGTTCTGCTGGCATACCTGAGCCTCCAGTAAGAAGCGCTTTTCAGCAATGTAATTGCCGTCCAGCACGTCGGCAAGCTGCTGATGGGCGTTGTCGGGGTCAAGGTCGGTCAGGAAGCCGAGGTTGCCGCGGTTAATGCCAATGACGCTGATGTCGTAGCGTGCGAGAGTACGCGCCGCGCCGAGCATATTGCCGTCGCCGCCAACCACCACCGCGAGATCCGCTTTTTGACCAATTTCGGCCAGCGTGCCGGTTTTCACATTATCGAGCTTCAGCTCCTGGGCTATCTGGCGCTCAACAATGACATCGAGGCCTTTGGTGCACAGCCAGCGATAGAGCATTTCATGTGTCGTCAGGGCCGTCGGGTGACGAGGGTGTCCTACAATACCGATACACTTGAAATGATTGTTCATTTTCTGAATGTCCTTGTGCCGAAGATTGGTGACAATGTGAGAGCTTCCCTTGAAACCCGAAATCTTATCCCCATAATAAGCCAAGTTAGCGAGATGATTGCGAAAAAACGCGGAGAAATTCATGAGTAGTAAAGAACAGAAAACGCCTGAGGGGCAATCCCCGGAAGAAATTATCATGGATCAGCACGAAGAAGTTGAGGCGGTTGAACCAGACGCTTCTGCTGAGCAGGTGGATCCGCGCGACGAAAAAATTGCGAACCTTGAATCGCAGTTGGCGGAAGCCGAAACTCGCGAGCGCGAAAGCGTACTGCGTGTAAAGGCCGAGATGGAAAACCTGCGTCGTCGCACTGAAATTGACGTTGAGAAGGCGCACAAGTTTGCGCTGGAAAAATTCGTCAACGAACTGCTGCCGGTGCTGGACAGCCTGGACCGTGCGCTGGAAGTGGCCAACAAAGACGGCGACGCGATGGCGGCGATGATCGAAGGTATTGAACTGACGCGTAAGTCGATGCTGGACGTGGTCGCGAAATTTGGCGTGCAGGTTGTCGCCGATATCGACGTGCCGATGGATCCGAACGTTCACCAGGCGATTGCGATGGTGGAGTCTGACGAAGTGGCCGCTGGCAACGTGCTGATGGTGATGCAGAAGGGTTACACCCTGAACGGTCGTACTATTCGCGCGGCGATGGTGTCTGTTGCGAAAGCGAAGGCATAATCTTCGCGTTCCCCTCTCCCCTGCCGGGGAGAGGGGATATCTTTAATCCTTCACGCTTTCCCGCAGCGGTTTCACCGGGTTCACCTGCACCTGCTTAATCACGTTATCCTGCACCTCGAGAATATCGATATCATACTGGGCAATGCGAACGCGCGTGCCTGCAGCCGGAATCTCTTCCAGTGCTTCAACAATCATCCCGTTCATGGTGCGCGCTTCGTCTTCCGGCAGGTGCCAGTTGAAGGCTTTATTCAGTTCGCGCACGTTGGCGCCGCCGTCGATAATGACAGAGCCATCATTTTGCGGGTTAACTTCTTCGGCAAGCGATGGTGACATAGAGGTGGTGAAGTCGCCGACGATCTCTTCCAGAATGTCTTCCACCGTCACCAGACCCTGAATATCGCCATATTCGTCAACCACCAGTCCCACTTTCTTCTTATTGCGCTGGAATTTCACCAACTGGGTGCTGAGCGGCGTTCCCTCTGGCACGAAGTAAATCTCATCGGCGGCGCGCAGCATCACCTCTTTGGTAAACTCTTTTTTCTCGGTCATCAGACGATAGGCTTCGCGCACGCGCAGCATACTGATGGCATCGTCGAGACTATCGCGGTACAGCACGATGCGACCATGCGGCGAGTGGGTAAGTTGGCGGACGATAGACTTCCAGTCGTCGTTGATGTTGATGCCGACGATTTCGTTGCGCGGCACCATAATGTCATCGACGCTAACTTTTTCCAGATCCAGCACCGACAGCAGCATGTCCTGATTGCGGCGTGAAATCTGCGAGCGGGATTCATTCACGATGGTGCGCAGCTCATCTTTGCTGAGCGCGCTGCTGATAGTGATGTCGGTTTTAATGCCCATCATGCGCATCAGGATGCGGGTGATGAGGTTAAGCAGCCAGACCAGCGGCATCATCAGAACTTGCAGCGGCGCGAGCAGGAAGCTGCTGGGATAGGCGACCTTTTCCGGGTAGAGCGCGGCGATGGTTTTGGGCAGCACTTCAGCGAACACCAGTACCACAAAGGTCAGCACGCCGGTAGCGATGGCGACGCCCAGATCGCCATACAGGCGCATGCCGACAATGGTACCGAGCGCGGAAGCCAGGATGTTGACCAGGTTGTTGCCAATCAACACCAGGCTGATGAGACGGTCAGGCTTTTTCAGCAGCTTTTCAACTCGCCGCGCGGATTTGTCGCCCTGCTTCGCCAGATGACGTAGTCGATAGCGATTGAGCGTCATCATGCCGGTTTCAGAACCGGAGAAATAGGCGGAGATGACCACCATGATGATCAGCGTCACGATCAGCGTGGTGGTAGAGATATGTTCCAAGAGAATTCCTTAGTACTTAGCCCACGAATTGTTGAATCACGCGGCTACCAAAGTAGGCGAGCGTCAGAATGCCAGCGCCCGCCACGTTAAACCAAACCACCCGGCGACCGCGCCACCCTTCGTGATAGTGACCCCATAACAACACGATATAGACGAACCAGGCGATGATGGAAAGGACAGCCTTGTCGATATTTTCCATGCTAAAGAGGTTATGCATGTAAAACAGGCCGGTACAGAGGGTCAGCGTGAGCAGAACGACGCCAACCTGGGTGATGTGAAACATTTTGCGCTCAATGACCATCAGCGGCGGCATTTCGTGATTGAACGCCAGCTTCTTATTCTTGAGCTGATAGTCAATCCATGCCAGCTGTAGCGCATACAGAGCGGCAATAATCAGCGTTGCGTAGGAGAACAGCGACAGGCCGATATGCACCATCATCCCCGGCGTCGCTTCCAGATGGGTAATAAACTCATTGGGCATGAAGGTGGCGAAGGCGAGATTGATCAGCGCGAAGGCATAGACGATGGGCAACAGCAGCCAGCCGCGGTTACGCGAAGCCACGATGGTCATCACCGTACAGATCATCAGGCTCACCAGCGAGCCAACGTTTAACAGGCTGAGATTCTGCCCGCTGTCACCGCCCGGCAGGATACGGGCTTCCAGCGCAAATGCATGGCACACCAGCGCCACGGTGGCGGAAAGAATCGCCATACGCCGCCAGCCGCTGTTTTTTTGCAGCAGTCCGGGGATGATCAGCGCCAGGCTGATGGAGTAGGCAACAAGCGCGAGCAGGGCAAACACAGGCATAAAGAGTCGGCAGTCGTCAAAGTGAAGAAAGAGAAGCAGTATATACGCAAAATCCCTCGAGTTGTATCAAGGCGCACAGGTGGTGTGAGGGGGATGGCGTCACGTTACGCGATATCAGCGCCAACCACGGCCTCACAACTCGCCCGGTGTCGTGTTATACTCCCGCAAATTTCCGTTTTTTTGTCGCGTAAGCGACTCACCGTTTCCACCCCAGGCGAGAGACAATGTTTGATAATTTAACCGATCGTTTGTCGCGCACGCTGCGCAATATCAGTGGCCGTGGACGCCTTACTGAAGACAACGTAAAAGAGACGCTGCGCGAAGTGCGCATGGCGCTGCTGGAGGCTGACGTTGCGCTGCCGGTAGTGCGTGATTTTATCAATCGCGTAAAAGAAAAAGCGGTTGGTCATGAAGTTAACAAAAGCCTGACCCCGGGTCAGGAATTCGTCAAAATCGTGCGTAGCGAACTGGTTTCGGCGATGGGCGAAGAGAACCAGACGCTGAACCTCGCCGCGCAGCCGCCGGCAGTCGTGCTGATGGCGGGCCTGCAGGGTGCGGGTAAAACCACCAGCGTCGGTAAGCTGGGTAAATTCCTGCGCGAGAAGCACAAGAAGAAAGTCTTGGTGGTTTCTGCCGACGTTTATCGCCCGGCGGCGATCAAACAGCTGGAAACCCTGGCTGAACAGGTTGGCGTGGACTTCTTCCCGTCTGACGTTGGCCAGAAGCCTATCGATATCGTTAACGCGGCGCTGAAAGAAGCGAAGCTGAAATTCTACGACGTGCTGTTGGTGGATACCGCCGGTCGTCTGCACGTTGACGAAGCGATGATGGACGAAATCAAGCAGGTTCACGCGGCCATTAAGCCGGTTGAAACCCTGTTTGTTGTCGACGCGATGACCGGTCAGGATGCGGCAAACACCGCCAAGGCCTTTAACGAAGCGCTGCCGCTGACCGGCGTAGTGCTGACCAAGGTCGACGGCGATGCGCGCGGCGGTGCGGCACTCTCTATTCGTCACATTACCGGCAAACCGATTAAATTCCTCGGTGTCGGCGAGAAAACCGAAGCGCTGGAGCCGTTCCACCCGGACCGTATCGCTTCCCGTATCCTCGGCATGGGCGACGTGCTGTCGCTGATCGAAGATATTGAGAGTAAGGTTGACCGCGCGCAGGCTGAGAAGCTGGCGACCAAGCTGAAGAAGGGCGATGGTTTCGACCTGAACGACTTCCTGGAACAGCTCAAGCAGATGAAAAACATGGGCGGCATGGCGAGCCTGATGGGCAAACTGCCGGGCATGGGCCAGATTCCAGACAACGTCAAATCCCAGATGGATGACAAAGTGCTGGTGCGTATGGAAGCGATCATCAACTCGATGACGCTGAAAGAGCGCGCGAAGCCGGAAATCATCAAAGGTTCCCGTAAGCGTCGTATCGCCCAGGGCTGCGGCCTGCAGGTGCAGGACGTGAACCGTCTGCTCAAGCAGTTCGACGACATGCAGCGCATGATGAAAAAGATGAAGTCGAAAGGCGGCATGATGAAAATGATGCGCGGAATGAAGGGTATGATGCCCCCAGGATTCCCCGGCAGATAATACGGATTGCATTTTGCCCAAAAATGAGTAAAATTTTCGGGCTTTTAATATGACACCGGGCCCCTTCCCTCGATGGGGCCCGGTTGTTCTATTCACACAAGAGGATGTTATGGTAACTATTCGTTTAGCACGTCACGGCGCTAAAAAGCGTCCGTTCTACCAGGTTGTTGTTACTGACAGCCGTAACGCACGTAACGGTCGCTTCATCGAGCGCGTTGGTTTCTTCAACCCGATCGCTTCTGGCGCGGAAGAAGGCACCCGTCTGGATCTGGACCGTATCGCACACTGGGTTGGCCAGGGCGCAACTATCTCTGATCGCGTATCTGCGCTGATCAAAGAAGCTAAAAAAGCAGCTTAATCTGTCACGGTGGTCATGATGAGCAAGCAACACACCGCACAAGCACCTGTTGATCCGATCGTATTGGGGAAAATGGGTTCTTCCTACGGTATCCGTGGTTGGCTCAGAGTGTTTTCCTCCACCGAAGACGCCGAAAGCATTTTTGACTATCAGCCCTGGTTAATCCAGAAGGCGGGTCAGTGGCAGACCGTTGAGCTGGAAAGCTGGCGCTACCACAATCAGGATATCGTTATTAAGCTGAAAGGCGTTGACGATCGCGATGCCGCGAATCTGCTGACGAACTGCGAAATTATCGTGGATTCCTCGCAGCTGCCGGCGCTGGAAGATGGAAGCTATTACTGGAAAGACCTGATGGGCTGCCAGGTAGTGACCACGGAAGGCTACGGTCTCGGTAAAGTCATCGATATGATGGAAACCGGGTCGAATGACGTTCTCGTCATTAAGGCAAACCTGAAAGATGCATTTGGCATCAAGGAGCGGTTGGTTCCGTTCCTCGATGGGCAGGTTATCAAGAAAGTCGATCTCGCTACTCGTACTATCGAAGTAGATTGGGATCCTGGTTTTTAAACCACCGGATAAACGGTAAAAGACGGCGCTATGTGGATTGGCATAATTAGCCTGTTTCCTGAAATGTTCCGCGCAATTACCGATTACGGGGTAACTGGCCGGGCAGTAAAAAATGGCCTGCTGAGCATCCAGAGCTGGAGTCCTCGTGACTTCACGCATGACCGGCACCGTACCGTGGACGATCGTCCTTACGGCGGCGGACCGGGGATGTTAATGATGGTACAACCTTTACGGGACGCCATTCATGCAGCAAAAGCCGCGGCAGGTGAAGGCGCAAAGGTGATTTATCTGTCACCTCAGGGACGCAAGCTTGATCAAGCGGGCGTCAGCGAACTGGCCACGAACCAAAAGCTGATTCTGGTATGTGGTCGCTACGAAGGTATCGATGAGCGCGTGATTCAGACCGAGATTGACGAAGAATGGTCTATCGGCGATTACGTTCTCAGCGGTGGAGAGTTACCGGCAATGACGCTGATCGACTCCGTTTCCCGGTTTATTCCGGGTGTACTGGGTCATGAAGCATCAGCAATCGAAGATTCGTTTGCTGACGGGTTGCTGGACTGTCCGCACTATACCCGCCCTGAAGTGTTGGAAGGAATGGAAGTACCGCCGGTTCTGCTGTCGGGAAACCATGCCGAGATACGTCGCTGGCGTTTGAAGCAGTCGCTGGGCCGCTCCTGGCTTAGAAGACCTGAACTTCTGGAAAACCTGGCTCTGACTGAAGAGCAAGCAAGGTTGCTGGCGGAGTTCAAACAGGAACACGCGCAACAGCAACATAAACATGATGGGCTGGTCTGAGACCCCCAAATATCAGTTTACCCAGGATAAGAGATTAAATTATGAGCAACATTATTAAGCAACTTGAACAAGAACAGATGAAGCAGGACGTACCTTCCTTCCGTCCGGGTGATACCGTGGAAGTGAAAGTATGGGTTGTTGAAGGTTCCAAAAAACGTCTGCAGGCATTTGAGGGCGTGGTTATCGCTATTCGTAGCCGCGGTCTGCACTCTGCATTCACTGTTCGTAAAATTTCCAACGGCGAAGGCGTTGAGCGTGTCTTCCAGACTCACTCTCCGGTAGTTGACAGCATTGCTGTTAAACGTCGTGGTGCTGTACGTAAAGCTAAACTGTACTACCTGCGTGAGCGCACTGGTAAGTCTGCTCGTATCAAAGAGCGTCTTAACTAAGATTCGCGCAAGCGACATCCTGTTAGAAAAGGGCTGGCCGAAAGGCTGGCCCTTTTTTTATCCTCAAACGCACCATGCGTTAACATTTGGTTGTTAAATCATTTACAATGTCCTCATTCATTGGAGGGTAGTGTGAGCGGCAGAGCATCCAACATCACAGCACTGAAACAGTGGGCCGCCAGGCTTGCGCTGTTAGCTATGGCGCTGATTATCTTTGCTCCGCTGGTCTCTGTATCGCTACAGCAATCGCCGATGAGCGCGATGCCTGGTATGCACCATGACATGACCATGCCGATGCCCACTCATCATGCGATGCCGGACAGCATGCCCATCGACCACGGTGAGGCCTGTGGCTACTGCGTGCTGTTGGCCCATGTTCCCGGCATGATGCTGGCGCTGTGCGTACTGCTGTGCGCGCTGTTGCTGCGCGTGACGATTACCGCTTTCCCGCCTCTGGTGACCCACTGGCGCTATTTCCCCTGGCTCTTCCCCGATACCCGCGCGCCGCCGCGTTTGTCTGCTTTACCTGCTTAAAAATGATAAATGACGCCTTAGCGTCACACCTCTTTTCGCATGTATGAAGGAAGAGTATGACAACCTGCACCTCGCGGGCGGCCTGGGTGCACCTGCTGCGCCGCCTGCATTTTTTTATCGGTCTGTTTGTTGGGCCATTTATTTTCGTCGCGGCCCTGACGGGCACACTGTATGTCGCCACGCCGCAGCTAGAGAACCTGCTGTATCGCGATGCGCTACACGGCACCGTTGGCGGAGAGCGGCAGCCAATAGCCGTGCAGATTTCGGCTGCGGAACGCGCATTGAATACGCCGTTGCGTCTGAGCGCCGTTCGACCTGCGTTGGAAGCGGGTGAAACCACACGCGTGATGTTTGCCGATCCGGCGCTTCAGGCCTCGGAAAATCGCGCCATCTTTGTTGATCCGGTAACGTTGGCGGTGAAAGGCGATATGACGGTCTATGGCACCAGCGGTATTTTACCGCTGCGTCAGTGGATTGATTATGCGCATCGCTCGCTGCTGCTGGGGGATATGGGGCGTTTGTACAGCGAGCTGGCCGCCTCGTGGATGTGGGTGGCGGCGTTGGGGGGAATCGTTCTTTGGGCCTTTACCCGCCCTAAGCGGCGTATTAAAAATCGTCTGCAGAATACGCGCCGCGTTCATGTCACCCTTGGCTGGTGTCTACTGGCGGGGATGCTGCTGTTCTCCGCCACCGGCTTAACCTGGTCGCAGTGGGCCGGAGGGAATGTTGATAAGCTGCGCGCTGCTTTTGATTGGCTGACACCGCAGGTCAATACCCAACTGCACGGCGGTGAGATGATGGCGATGGATCCTCATGCGGAGCATCGCGGCCATGCTGACGAGATGACGCCGCATGCCTCGCCGATCGCCTGGGATCGGATCGATGCCGTCATTAACGTTGCTCAGCGCGGCGGCATCGATGCAACCCATCTGGAGATCCGCCCGCCGCGTAGCGCCGATCGCGCGTGGACGGTAACTGAGATCGACCGACGCTGGCCTACGCAGGTCGATGCCGTTGCGGTTGATCCGCACTCTCTGGCGATTATCGACTATACGCAGTTTGCTGATTTCCCGCTGATGGCAAAGCTCACGCGCTGGGGGGTTGATTTCCATATGGGGATCCTGTTCGGTTTACCAAACCAGCTTTTGTTGATCGCCTTTGGGCTGGCGCTGTGCGTGGCGATTGTGATGGGCTATCGGCTCTGGTGGATTAAACGTCCTGCCCAGATACCGATCAGCCCGCTGCAAACGCTGACGCAAAGCTGGCTGGCATTGGCGCTGCCTGCGCGTACTGTAACACTCGTCGTCACCGTGGCACTTGGTCTGGCGTTGCCGGTGATGGGGGCAAGTTTGCTGCTGTTTGTTGCCATTGACTGGGGGCGCTGGCGCAGCAGGGTCGCACAGGGATTATCGCGCGTAGCTGAATAGCGCGCTTAACTCAGGGTGAACGCATTGGCGTTCGCCCTTTTTTATACCTCTTAAT
>NZ_JANEWH010000119.1:0-14214 GCF_028069715.1 Kluyvera sp. Awk 3
GTTTGTTAACTTATTGATTATTCTTATTTTACAAAAAATCATCTTTTTATTTTAGCTTACATGTGTTCACTGGAACCATTCTCAGTTACGCTAGTGCCGTTGCTTGATTTGTCGTTCGCCCGGAGCGCGTAATGGATAAGAAACCACTCATTCATCAGGGATACTCTCTGGCAGAGGAAGTTGCCAATAGCATTAGTCACGGTGTCGGTTTTGTGCTCGGCATCGTCGGGCTAGTTTTGTTGCTGGTGCAGGCCGTTGACGCTAACGCCAGCGCGACTGCTATCACCAGCTATAGCCTGTATGGCGGCAGCATGATCCTGCTGTTTCTCGCCTCGACGCTGTACCACGCCATTCCTTCGCAGCGGGCCAAAGTCTGGCTGAAGAAATTCGACCACTGCGCCATCTACCTGCTGATTGCCGGTACCTACACGCCGTTTCTGCTGGTGGGTCTTGACTCTCCGCTCGCCCGCGGGTTGATGATTGTTATCTGGAGCCTGGCGCTGCTGGGGATCCTGTTTAAGTTAACCATCGCGCATCGCTTTAAGGTGCTGTCGCTGGTGACCTATCTGACGATGGGCTGGCTATCGCTGATTGTGGTGTATCAACTGGCGGTGAAGCTGGCGATTGGCGGCGTGACGCTGCTGGCGGTCGGCGGGGTGGTGTATTCGCTGGGGGTTATTTTCTACGTCTGTAAGCGGATCCCTTACAACCACGCTATCTGGCACGCGTTTGTGCTGGGCGGCAGCGCTTGTCATTTTCTGGCGATTTATCTGTACGTGGGGCAGGTGGCGTAACCATTCTGTGGCCCAGTCTCCAATCCCGGCGTAAACGCCGGGATTGCACAAAACAACTTACTCTTCGTCTAACGAATACGGCAGCGGCTTGATGCTTAAGGTGTTGGCATCGTCGCGCACGCGGAATACGCTGTCGGCTTCCATATCGTTGTTCATCACAACCTGCACCAGCAGTTGACCGTCATCGAGCTGTACTGCGGCCAATACGGTGCCGGTACGACGCCAGTTGTCGCCCATTTGCAGCTCTAAATCTTCACCGGCTTGTGGTACGCGGCTGGCTTTGCCTGCCAGCGTCCACAGCGCGCGCTTGTTGGCGCCGCGGAATTTTGCGCGTGCCACCATCTCCTGACCGGTGTAGCAGCCTTTCTTAAAGCTGATCCCGCCCAGCGCCTGTAGGTTGGTAGCCTGCGGGATAAACTGCGCGCTGTTGACTTCATCAATCACCGGCAGGCCCGCTTCGATGTTCAGCGCCAGCCACTGCTGGCTGTTGTTAAGTTGCGCTTCGCCGCGTAATGCCTCGGTGACGCGTTCGGCGGTTGCTTCGTCGGTTACCAGCAGGAAACGTTCTTCCGGATGAGCAAACCACAGCAGAGACGTTTCACCTTCCTGCAGGCAAGGTTTCTCGGCCCCCGGCAGCTCGGTAAAAAGATTCGCCAGCGCGGCGCGAGCCTGGAATCCGGCAACGCCCAGCAACACCAGTGAATCATCAGCGGCGATGGTGACCTTCGAGAATACGGCGTATTTCTTCAACTGGGTCAGCTGCGCTTCACGCACGCTGCGACGCTCAATCCACGCGAAACCGTCCTGGCGACGGAACAGACGCAGGTTGCTCCACATTTTACCCTTGGCATCGCAGTGAGCGACCAGAAGATGTTGGTGCTCGTCAAGCAGAGCCACATCTGCGGTCACCTGGCCCTGCAGGTACTTTTCACTGTCGGCACCAGAAATGGTTGCCAGCGCCCAATCATCAAGCGTCATTAACGTCAGCGGTAAACGCGCGGAGGCGGAGGGCTGACGCGGAGGAAAAGGAGTAAAAGCCATATTGATATCCTGAATTGAGTAACGCGCTTATTTGTTCATGGTAAAAGAGATGCCCGCCATTGCAAGCGCTTTCGATGGCCGTTTTGTGCCGTTCGCGCGTTCTGCGAAGCGGCTCGTAATCAGATGAATACCCTTCATTTTGTATGGCTTTTTTTGGAATATGACGCGTGCAACGTGATATTCCAGTAAAGTAACTGCAAAAAACACGTTAAACTAGTAGCAACGTAATGCTGGAAGGAAATTATGGACATCAATAATAAAGCCCGTATCCATTGGGCATGCCGCCGCGGTATGCGCGAACTCGACATCTCCATCATGCCGTTCTTTGAACATGAGTACGACACGCTGAGCGATGAAGACAAGGCCCTCTTTATTCGTCTGCTGGAGTGTGACGATCCGGACCTTTTCAACTGGTTGATGAATCACGGCGAACCGGCCGATACTAGCCTTCAGCGCATGGTGCAACTTATTCAGACACGGAATCGGGAACGTGGTCCTGTGGCAATCTGATTTACGCGTCTCCTGGCGCTCACAGTGGCTTTCTCTCCTGCTCCACGGGCTGGTGGCAGCGTTTGTGCTGCTGATGCCGTGGCCGCTGAGCTACACTCCGCTCTGGCTGATTTTATTGTCGCTGGTGGTGTTTGACTGCGTGCGCAGCCAACGACGTATTCACTCGCACCAGGGGGAAATTAAGCTGCTGATGGATTCCCGGTTGCGCTGGCGTAATCAGGAGTGGGAAATTCTGGGGGCACCGTGGATGCTGAACTCGGGCATGATGCTACGGATTCGCCGTCCGGGCGGTCGTCGCCAACATCTCTGGCTGGCGGCGGATAGCATGAACCCGGAAGAGTGGCGCGATCTGCGGCGGATTCTCCTGCAGCTGCCCGCGCCCACTAAGCATTAAGAGAACTGTTCGGCCATTTCGCCGAGAATCTGTTCGCACCAGCTCTGAATGCGTTCGTCGCTGAGGTCATACTGATTGGTTTCGTCCAGCGCGAGGCCAACAAACAGCTGTCCATCGGCGATGACGGGTTTCGGGCTGGTGAACTCATAGCCTTCAGTCGGCCAGTAGCCGACAAATTTCACGCCTTTGGTCGCCAGTTTGTCGTGCAACATGCCGAGCGCATCGAGGAACCACTCGCCATAGCCGAGCTGGTCGCCCATGCCGTACAGCGCGACGATTTTACCTTCGAGGTTCAACGTATCCAGCTGTTCCCAGACCGCTTCCCAATCTTCCTGAATCTCACCGAAATCCCAGGTTGGAATCCCCAGAATGAGCACGTCGTATTGCTCCATTAAGGCCGGGGAATCATCTTTCAGGTTATGTAATGTGATCAGTTCCGGGCCGATAATGTCGCGAATTTTCTCCGCTGCCATCTCGGTGTAGCAGGTGCTGGAACCGTAAAAAAGGCCGATATTCATGACGTACTGCTCTCGATTCTTGCGATGACGATGCGGCTAGTGTACCAGAAAGGGGCCTGATTCAGGCATAATGGTGCTGATTTAACACGCAGAGGGCTCGAAGTGGAAAAGGATCTTGCGCGAATTGAACAGTTTCTTGATGCGCTGTGGCTGGAGCGTAATCTGGCGGAAAATACCCTCAGCGCCTATCGTCGGGATCTGACCATGGTGGTCGAATGGCTGGCGCATCGAAACCTGACGCTGGAAAGCGTTCAGAGCGACGATCTGCAAAACTTACTCGCCGAGCGTCAGCAGGGCGGCTATAAGGCGACCAGTTCCGCACGCCTGCTGAGCGCCATGCGGCGCTTTTTCCAGCATCTGTACCGCGAAAAAATACGTCAGGACGATCCCAGCGCGCTGCTGGCTTCGCCGAAACTGCCGCAGCGGCTGCCGAAAGATCTCAGTGAGGCACAGGTTGAACGCCTGTTGCAGGCGCCGCTGGTGGATCAGCCGCTGGAACTGCGCGATAAAGCTATGCTTGAGGTACTCTACGCGACCGGACTGCGCGTGTCGGAACTGGTCGGCCTGACGATGAGCGACATCAGCCTGCGTCAGGGCGTGGTGCGGGTGATCGGTAAGGGTAATAAAGAACGCCTGGTGCCGCTGGGCGAAGAGGCGGTCTACTGGGTGGAAAACTGGCTGGAACATGGCCGCCCGTGGCTGCTGAACGGTGTGGCGATTGATGTGCTGTTTCCCAGCCAGCGCGCGCAGCAGATGACCCGACAGACCTTCTGGCATCGTATTAAACATTATGCCCAGCTAGCGGGAATCGACAGCGAAAAGCTGTCGCCGCACGTATTACGACACGCGTTTGCCACCCATCTGCTCAACCACGGCGCAGACCTGCGCGTGGTGCAAATGCTGCTGGGGCACAGCGATTTGTCGACGACCCAAATTTATACGCACGTTGCGACCGAGCGGCTGCGACAACTTCACCAACAGCATCATCCACGCGCATGATGTTGATTTAAAAGGACTGATTATGAAAAAAGGTTTAATGATGTTTACCCTGCTGGCCGCCGCGTTCTCCGGCCTGGCGCACGCAGACGATGCCGCGATCAAGCAGTCGCTCGCTAAGCTTGGCGTACAGAGCACTGACATTCAGCCCGCCCCGGTCGCCGGTATGAAGACCGTGCTGACCAACAGCGGTGTGCTGTACGTCACCGACGACGGCAAGCACATCATCCAGGGGCCGATGTACGATGTTAGCGGCGCGCAGCCGGTTAACGTGACCAACGCGCTGCTGATGACCCACCTGAAGGCGCTGGAAAAAGAGATGATCGTTTACAAAGCGCCGCAGGAAAAACACGTTATTACCGTCTTTACCGACATCACCTGCGGCTACTGCCACAAGCTGCATGAAGAGATGAAAGACTACAATGCGCTGGGCATCACCGTGCGCTACCTGGCCTTCCCGCGTCAGGGCGTGCAAAGCCAGGCCGAGCAGGATATGAAATCTATCTGGTGCGCGAAAGACCGCAATAAAGCGTTCGACGACGCGATGAACGGCAAGGGCGTGCAGGCGGCGACCTGCGATATCGACATCGCGAACCACTATGCGCTGGGCGTGCAGTTTGGCGTCACCGGCACGCCGGCTATCGTGCTGAGCGATGGCTTTATGGTGCCGGGCTATCAGGGCCCGAAAGAGATGAAAGCGTTCCTCGACGAACATCAGAAACAGACCAGCGGTAAATAATTCGCGTGAAACAACAGACACAACTTCGCCGCCGAGAGGTGGATGAATCCATCACCTTGCCCGCAGAGCTTTCGCCGCTGCTGCGTCGCCTGTACGCCAGCCGTGGCGTGAAGTCGCCGGACGACCTCGAGCGCGGCCTGAAAGGTATGCTGCACTGGCGTACCTTGACCGGCGTCGAGAAAGCCGTCGAGATGCTGCACGATGCCTTTGAGAATAACCTGCGCATTATGGTGGTGGGCGACTTCGACGCCGATGGCGCAACCAGCACTGCGCTGAGCGTACTGTCGCTGCGGGCGATGGGCTGTCGCAGCGTGGAATATCTGGTGCCGAACCGTTTTGAAGATGGTTACGGCTTAAGCCCGGAAGTGGTCGATCAGGCTCACGCGCGCGGCGCACAACTGATCATGACGGTGGACAATGGGATCTCGTCCCATGCCGGTGTCGATCACGCGCACAGTCTCGGGATCCGCGTGCTGGTGACCGATCACCACCTGCCGGGCGAAACGTTGCCCAACGCCGATGCGATGGTGAACCCGAATCTCGTGGATTGCCCCTTCCCGTCGAAATCGCTGGCGGGCGTCGGTGTGGCGTTCTACCTGATGCTGGTGCTGTGTAACCATCTGAAAGAGAAAGGTTGGTTTGAGTCTCGCGGCATTGCGGCGCCGAAGATTGTCGAATTCCTCGATCTGGTGGCGCTGGGCACCGTGGCTGACGTGGTGCCGCTGGACGTTAACAACCGTATTTTGACCTTCCAGGGGCTGAGCCGCATTCGTGCGGGCGTCTGCCGTCCTGGCATCAAGGCGTTGCTGGAGATTGCCAACCGTGACGCCGCGAAGCTGGTAGCCAGCGATCTGGGCTTTGCGCTCGGGCCGCGTCTGAACGCCGCCGGGCGGCTGGACGACATGTCCGTCGGCGTGGCGCTGCTGTTGTGCGACAACCTTGGTGAAGCTCGCGTACTGGCAAATGAACTGGACGCCTTAAACCAGACCCGTAAAGAAATCGAGCAGGGGATGCAGGCGGAAGCGCTGACGCTGTGCGAGCAGCTTGAGCGCAGCCGCGCGGAGCTGCCCGGCGGGCTGGCGATGTATCATCCGGAGTGGCATCAGGGCGTGGTTGGTATTCTCGCTTCGCGCATCAAAGAGCGCTTCCACCGCCCGGTGATTGCTTTTGCCCCCGCGGGGAACGGCCAACTGAAAGGTTCCGGGCGTTCTATTCAGGGGCTGCATATGCGCGATGCGCTGGAGCGTCTGGACACGCTGCATCCGGGGTTAATGCTGAAGTTTGGCGGCCACGCGATGGCGGCGGGGCTTTCGCTGGAAGAAGAACGCTTTGAAGAGTTCCAGCGCCACTTTGGCGAGCTGGTGACCGAATGGCTGGACCCGGCGCTGCTGCAAGGGGAGATCCTTTCCGACGGCGAGCTGAGTCCGCAGGAGATGACGCTGGAAATGGCGCAGATGCTGCGTGACGCAGGCCCATGGGGGCAGATGTTCCCGGAACCGTTGTTTGACGGGCGTTTTCGCCTGTTGCAGCAGCGGCTGGTGGGTGAACGTCACCTGAAAGTGATGGTTGAACCGGTTGGCGGC
This sequence comes from Kluyvera sp. Awk 3, assembly GCF_028069715.1. Classification (NCBI taxonomy): domain Bacteria; kingdom Pseudomonadati; phylum Pseudomonadota; class Gammaproteobacteria; order Enterobacterales; family Enterobacteriaceae; genus Kluyvera; species Kluyvera sp. Awk 3. Next base: position 6,576 of record NZ_JANEWH010000119.1, read on the forward strand.
GGCCCGCTGCTGGACGGCATCGCTTTCAATGTTGACACGACCGCCTGGCCGGATAACGGCGTGCGCGAAGTGACTCTGGCCTACCGGCTGGACATTAACGAGTTTCGCGGCAACCGGAGCTTACAGTTGATCATCGAGCATCTGTGGCCGATTTAGCATCTCTTACACTGTAAATAAGGGCGGGAATCCGCTAAGATTCCGCTCTTATAACCGCATTTTTCTCGTCCATTAAAAGAAAATAGACCATGTTTGAAATAAACCCGGTAAATAATCGCATTCAGGACCTCACGGAGCGTTCCGACGTTCTTAGGGGGTATCTTTGACTATGATGCTAAGAAAGAGCGTCTGGAAGAAGTAAACGCCGAGCTGGAACAGCCGGATGTCTGGAACGAACCCGAACGCGCGCAGGCGCTGGGCAAAGAGCGTTCTTCCCTTGAAGCGATCGTCGATACCCTCGACCAAATGGCCCAGGGCCTGGAAGACGTTTCCGGCCTGCTGGAACTGGCTGTAGAAGCCAACGACGAAGACACCTTCAACGAAGCCGTTGCCGAGCTGGACACGCTGGAAGAGAAGCTGGCGCAGCTCGAGTTCCGTCGTATGTTCTCTGGCGAATATGACAACGCCGATTGCTACCTTGATATCCAGGCCGGTTCCGGCGGTACTGAAGCGCAGGACTGGGCAAGCATGCTTGAGCGTATGTATCTGCGTTGGGCAGAAGCGCGCGGCTTTAAAACTGAAATCATCGAAGAGTCCGAAGGGGAAGTGGCCGGGATTAAATCCGTGACCATCAAAATCTCCGGCGATTACGCCTACGGCTGGCTGCGTACCGAAACCGGCGTTCACCGCCTGGTGCGTAAGAGCCCGTTCGACTCCGGCGGCCGTCGCCACACCTCCTTTAGCTCCGCGTTCGTGTACCCGGAAGTGGATGACGATATCGATATCGACATCAACCCGGCAGATCTGCGTATCGACGTTTACCGTGCCTCCGGCGCGGGCGGCCAGCACGTTAACCGTACGGAATCTGCGGTGCGTATCACCCACATCCCGACCGGGATTGTGACGCAGTGCCAGAACGACCGTTCCCAGCACAAGAACAAAGACCAGGCCATGAAGCAGATGAAAGCGAAGCTTTATGAACTGGAAATGCAGAAAAAGAACGCGGAAAAACAGGCGATGGAAGACAACAAGTCTGATATCGGCTGGGGTAGTCAGATTCGTTCGTATGTCCTGGACGATTCCCGTATTAAAGACCTGCGCACTGGGGTGGAAACCCGCAATACGCAGGCGGTACTGGACGGAAGTCTGGATCAATTTATCGAAGCAAGTTTGAAAGCAGGGCTATGAGGAACCAACATGTCTGAACAAAACGCACAAGGCGCTGACGAGGTAGTCGATCTTAACAATGAAATGAAGGCACGCCGCGAGAAGCTGGCTGCACTGCGTGAGCAGGGCATCCCGTTCCCGAACGATTTCCGTCGCGACAGCACCTCAGACCTTCTGCATGCGAAATATGATGATAAGGAAGGCGAAGAACTCGAAGCGCTGAATATCGAGGTCTCCGTTGCGGGCCGTATGATGACCCGCCGTATTATGGGTAAAGCGTCCTTCGTTACGCTGCAGGACGTTGGCGGCCGTATCCAGCTGTACGTCGCGCGTGACGATCTGCCGGAAGGCATCTACAACGAGCAGTTCAAGAAATGGGACCTCGGCGATATTCTGGGCGCGAAAGGTAAGCTGTTCAAAACCAAAACCGGTGAGCTGTCTATCCACTGCACCGAACTGCGTCTGCTGACCAAAGCACTGCGTCCGCTGCCGGACAAATTCCACGGCCTGCAGGATCAGGAAGCGCGCTACCGTCAGCGTTACCTGGATCTCATCTCTAACGATGAATCCCGCAAGACTTTCAAAGTGCGTTCTCAGATTCTGGCGGGTATCCGTCAGTTCATGGTGGGCCGCGGCTTTATGGAAGTGGAAACGCCGATGATGCAGGTGATCCCTGGCGGCGCGTCCGCTCGTCCGTTCATCACCCATCACAACGCGCTGGATCTGGACATGTACCTGCGTATCGCGCCGGAACTGTACCTGAAACGTCTGGTGGTTGGCGGCTTCGAGCGTGTGTTCGAAATCAACCGTAACTTCCGTAACGAAGGTATCTCCGTTCGCCACAACCCTGAGTTCACCATGATGGAACTCTACATGGCGTACGCAGACTACAAAGATCTGATCGAGCTGACCGAATCCCTGTTCCGTACCCTGGCGCAGGATATTCTGGGCCACACCGCGGTGCCTTACGGCGACCAGACTTTCGACTTCGGCAAGCCGTTCGAAAAACTGACCATGCGTGAAGCTATCAAGAAATACCGTCCGGAAACTGACATGGCGGATCTGGATAACTTCGACTCCGCGAAGGCCATTGCTGAAAGCATCGGTATTCACGTTGAGAAGAGCTGGGGTCTGGGCCGTATCGTGACCGAGATCTTCGAAGAAGTGGCAGAAGCGCACCTGATTCAGCCGACCTTCATCACCGAGTACCCGGCCGAGGTTTCTCCGCTGGCGCGCCGCAACGACGTGAACCCGGAAATCACTGACCGCTTTGAATTCTTCATCGGCGGCCGCGAAATCGGTAACGGTTTCAGCGAGCTGAACGACGCAGAAGATCAGGCGCAGCGCTTCCAGGATCAGGTTAACGCTAAAGAAGCGGGCGATGACGAAGCGATGTTCTACGACGAAGACTACGTTACCGCGCTGGAACACGGTCTGCCGCCGACTGCGGGTCTGGGTATTGGTATCGACCGTATGGTCATGCTGTTCACCAACAGCCACACCATCCGCGACGTGATTCTGTTCCCGGCGATGCGTCCGGTGAAATAATCGCGAAAGCGAAAGGTAAAAAACCCGGCCATGGCCGGGTTTTTTTATGTCTGCGATTGGGGCTAGATGTGGGCGAAATCGATCAATGCCTGACGCGCCTTCGCGTCTGCCGCCTCCATCACCATCCACGGGCTAAACGCCCACGGCGTCAGCGTTAGCGCATGCAGCGCGTCGTCGAGTTCGCACCACTGGTACTCAATGACCTCGTCGGCATTCGGCTGTACGGCGCTGGTGATGCGAGCCGCATACACCGGACATACTTCGTTTTCGACGATACCGTTAGGCGCTACGGCGCGATAGCGGAAGTCGGGCGCGACCGGGGTAATGTGGCTGATTTCGACACCTAGCTCAAAGCGACAGCGGCGGGCAATCGCCTGTTCGAAGGTCTCGCCCTGCTGTGGATGCCCGCAGACTGAGTTAGTCCATACGCCGGGCCAGGCCACTTTACTGAGAGAGCGGCGGGTGACCAGAAACTGGCCGCGATCGTTAAATAACCAACAAGAGAAGGCGAGATGCAGCGGGGTAGAGAGAGTGTGCGCGGCATACTTATCCAGTAATCCGCACGGTTGATCGTGCTCATCGAGCAAAATGACGTGTTCCCCTGCCATGGCAACTCCTGAAAATGAAAGATGACCCGGCATAAACCCACCGGGCCATATACTCAGGCAACCAGCGTAGCCCATAAGTGGGAAAAAGGCATTACCAAAACAAGCCCTGCCTCCTTTTAGCCACCGGGATGGCTCATGTTCTCTGTGCGCCGCATTCTCATGCCAATCCACAGCCCTGATGGTTTAGCATCTCGTGCTACCCTGCTATCATAGATTCTTCGAACGCTTTTGACCTGAGGATTCGTTTTGCGAGCAGGAAGCCAAATCTCTTCCCTACGACGACTGTTAATGTGCCTGACGATTGGTCTGGCGCTGTCTGGCTGTGCGGGTAACTCATCAGAAGGCAGCTATAGCGGTTCGGTTTACACCGTGAAGCGTGGTGATACGTTGTCGCGAATTTCGCGTATGACGGGCACCAGCGTGCGAGATTTGGCGCGGATGAACGGGATTTCTCCGCCGTATACTATCGAAGTTGGACAAAAGCTGAAGGTGAGCGGCGCGTCCTCATCCAGTGCGAAAAAATCGACAACCAGCAAAACAGCAAAAGTGGTGCCATCTTCTGCGGTACCGCAGTCATCATGGCCGCCGGTAGGGCAACGCTGCTGGCGCTGGCCCGCCAGCGGTAAAGTGGTGATGAAGTATTCAACCTCAGAGGGTGGCAACAAAGGGATCGATATCGCGGGCAGCCGTGGACAGCCGGTGTATGCAGCCGGGGCAGGTAAGGTGGTTTACGTCGGCAACCAGCTGCGCGGTTACGGTAATCTGGTGATGATTAAACATAACGAAGATTACATTACCGCTTATGCTCACAACGATAAACTGCTGGTCAACAACGGGCAGAGCGTGAAGATTGGCCAGCAGATAGCCACCATGGGCAGTTCGGATGCGGATTCTGTGCGGCTGCATTTCCAGATTCGTTACCGGGCAACGGCTATCGATCCACTGCGCTATTTACCGCCGCAGGGCAGTAAGCCGAAGTGCTAACCGGTTATTTTATCGTCACTTAGCACCCAGAGTGCTTGCCAGGCGAGGAGTAAGGTTTATAATGCTTCTCGCACACCTTTGCGGGCGTAGTTCAATGGTAGAACGAGAGCTTCCCAAGCTCTATACGAGGGTTCGATTCCCTTCGCCCGCTCCAAACTCTTCTGAAGTTCACTAAATCGCAGATTCATTCTTTGAGCCACATTTCCTTTTAAAGGTTCAAACATTTCACCCTCTCTGCCAGCATGCTTTTCCCAGACTCTTGCTGCTGCAGACATACCTTGCCCGTTAATTGGTTTGTTTGCTGATGAAATAGGACTATCTTTCGCAGTAAGGCTGGCTTTATCATTTTTAGCAATTCCACCGCCGCCTTTCAGTAACTCTCCATCGACATCCTCAATCCCGATTTTCAGCATTGGATTGATATCAAAGATGTTAATTTTGTCTTTCTTGCTCAGCCAGTTATTCTCAACAACAACTACTTACGATTATATTTTAGTACTTGTAAATAGAGCAGTAGCCAAATCCCTGCCCCTCCCCATACACCAACAATTGCACCAATTTTTCCAGCTAAGATATATTCCGAAAAGGAAACCTCTCCTTTACTGATCATCCAGGTACTAGCAACCATTCCAATAGAGAACGTAACTGCCAGTATAAACACCAACTTAATAAGTTCTAATAGAGGATGTTTCATTTACTATCTCAATTAGCTTCTTTTTGCGTCACATTGCCAGTCCATTCTGAGATTACAGAACCACCAAAACCACCCAGTATACCAGGGTATGTGCTCATTTGACCGCCCTGATATATACCGTATCCGATAGACTTTTCCGAATATTTCAGTGAATACTTACTGGCATCCATTCCTGGCTGATTTTTATATACTGTGATTCAAACTTATTAGTAATTGAAGCACCAATATTATAGCCAAAACCTGTACCGGCCATACTGCCCACTACTGATGCGGTACTGTCCTGGCCTTCAATCTGACTGCTCATGTAAGCACTACCGGCCCCCAATAATTGGTTAGTGTAATATCCTTTCCCGGCTGTCCCTATCCCGGTTAAGCCTGACATCATGAAACTGAGGTAATCGAACTTCTCACCGGTATTGCCGGTTGCAACCTGGACAGCCCCATTTGCTCCGTAACTCAGCCCGGCACTAACAAATTTTTCCGTCAGCGTGGCTGATGACGTTAACAACGAACCCGCTCCGGCAACCGTACCCCAATAATTTTCTGGCTCACCGAAGAAAGCCAGAGCTCTATCACCCTGTGACGTATTGCTATTCAGATAGTTTAAGTCGTAGCGGTTACCTTCAATGACGTAGTCCTTCACATCCGGGTTTTCCAGCGAACCATACAGCCAGCCAGGCCGACCTGCCGCGCTGAGTCCGCCCTCAATATTCCATTTATCTTCCCCGGACAGCGCCGTCAGAGGGTCGGCAGCCACATCAATATGCAATTTCAGCCGGTTATCAGCACTAATTACAGCATACATGTTCTGAATATCTCCGCATTCACGACCGGCTTTACGACAGGCAGTCATTTCTCTATCAAATCAACTCTCTCTGACGTGCATTGTGGTGATGGATACGATTTTCCCCTGTTCTTTCCGTCAGTTACAACCGATTTTACCTGCTGTACTTCCGGCCCGCGAACTTTTTGCCCCGATGCACTTTTTCACTAAAAATGTTACCGCGTAGCAGTAACATAAAGTTTGCTGCGCCGCTATAATTACAACGAAATGCATGAGAACCCTCTCCTGCCTTAGTTACCATCGATCCAGACATCTTTCACCCAAGCAGCCAAATTAGGCCATTGCTCTTCACTACTGCCATCACCACTCCAATATCGGACGCACCCTTGTTGGTCTAGACAGTAATAACTGCCATTATCTTCACATATTGGCAACCACGATTCAGGCACTCCGACGCTTGCTGCATCATTTATAGCAACAGATAACTCACCGTAAAATTTTTTATCTCTTGTAACAGACAATAACTCGATTGGTCCATAGTATATATTGCCAACTTCTTGGAGAAGCTTCTTATAATCTGCTGAAAAAGAGAATCCAATACCCTTTTCATATTCAGCAATAAGAGCATCATCTGGTAAGGGGACATTATTCCTCTTACCACCAGATACTGCCTTTAACTCTTCAATCACATCACTCAAACTTTTAGTCATACTTTCACCTATCTGAAATCGTTAGCTCGTTGTTTCCAATAATCAGAACGCCATTTGTTAAACTCTGAACGGTTTATACCAGAAGGAATGCTGTTATCGTTAATGTGAATAGTACTATGGTTATCTTTGTGAAAGCTTTGAGTTACTTCCGCAATTGGCCCATCTTGACTTTGCAACATATGATGCAGATTTACTGGTTTCCCATCTGCACCAATCGGCGCACGTCCTCCCTGCATCAGCTCAAGGTTTGTTTTACCTGACTTAGGATCAATATAACTAGGATCAAACAAGTCATTTCTTTGATAAACTTTATTGCCATTGACTTCAACGGGATCTGCACTCCAGTACTTCCTCTCCTGACCAAAGTATTTCGCAGAACTGATATCATCGCCAGCTCTCGCAATCAGTTTTGACGCAGCCTCAAGATTGCCCGCTTTGAGTGCCTTATCAGCACCTTTAAGTAAAGCTCCGGCTTCATCGCCCAGCGGTCCCATAAGCCCGATAACCGCGGCAAGATACCCCAGCGCACTGTCCGCTTCCGCAAAACTCTTGAAATCTCCATAAACAGGGATAAAGTCACTACCAGCATCTGCGAACGCAGCAAGCAGTTCATCACGGTGCGCATCCATCTTCGCGCCACAGGCCTCAGAACTGAGTCCTGCACAGTTCTTCGCCTTAAACTCATCAACGGCTTCTTTCAGTTGGTTCTGAGCATCACGATATCTATCTTCCGGTTTTTTACCTGTGGCAAGGTAATCTGCGGCTTCGCTCAGAGAGTTATTCTCAACCGCATTCTTCCCGGCACTCGCCCCCGTTGCCGCCGCCGATGTACTGTCTCCGGCAATCCCCCCCGCAATTCCCGCCGATACACTCGCCAGTGAGCTGATGGTCTGCTTTTGCAACTCCGTCAGGTCTGACATTTTCACGCCAGGGTAATAAATATCCGCAATAGCGCGTGCAACCAGCTCGCCTGTTGCAGCGCCCACAG
>NZ_JANEWH010000012.1:0-63190 GCF_028069715.1 Kluyvera sp. Awk 3
TATTTATACTGCCCTCGGTGTTGTTTTATTTTTATATTGATTTAAATCAATTATCTTCTTTTATTGCCTAAATAAACCAGACCTTTTTTATTACCTGGGATATCTCACTGGTAACAAGGTAAATATTAATGAAAAACTCTGCTTTTTCTGAGGTGCGAACGAAGAATTTGGAGGAAAATTCCTAAAATTCAGCATTTGACAGATCTAAGATCTGTAAAGTTGATCTTGACTCGAATATTATCCTGCTGTTTCATGCAAAAGTATTACACGCGTTATGGCGATTGAGTATAACAACGAGGGGTGGTTAGATGAGCGATAGTTTCCAAAGTGAGGTGCCTAAGGCACGTATTAACTTAAAGCTGGATCTGCATACTGGTGGCGCAACGAAAAAGACGGAATTACCTCTAAAACTGCTGGTGGCGGGGGATTTCAGCAACGGTCAGGAGGATGCATCGTTGTCTGAACGGGTTAAGGTTAATATTAATAAAAACAACTTTGATGCAGTCCTTTCCGAATATTCCCCAAAAATAAATCTTACCGTTAAAAATACGCTGGCAGATGATGGCAGTGAAGAAAACATCAGCCTTGCATTCCAGAGCATGAAAGATTTCACGCCAGAACAGGTCTCCCGCCAAATACCGCAACTGAAGGCCATGCTCTCGATGCGTAATTTGCTGCGCGATTTAAAAGCCAACTTATTAGATAACCAGGCTTTCCGAAAAGAGCTGGAAAAAATCCTACTGGACCCGGCGTTAAGCGTAGAGCTTCGCGCCGAACTGTCTGCCCTGGCCCCTAAACAACCCTAACCGTCACCCGGTAATCACGGATTAACCAAGGAATGCTCATGTCTGTAAAAAATGAAAACGCCGCGGCTGGCGACAGCGTTGTGCTGGAACGTCCTGCTGCGGGCGGGGTGTACGCGTCGCTGTTTGAAAAAATCAATCTTAGCCCGGTGTCTGAACTGAGCGCGCTGGATATCTGGCAGGATGCCCAGGCGATGTCGGATGCCACCGCGGATGAACGCCTGACCGCCGGTATGCAGGTGTTTCTGGAATGCCTGACCAAGTCGGGTTCACGAGTCGAAAAACTCGATAAAAATCTTATCGATCACCACATCGCTGAACTTGATTACCAGATTAGTCGTCAGTTGGATGCGGTAATGCACCATGAAGAGTTTCAAAAAACGGAAAGCGTCTGGCGCGGTCTGAAGTCACTGGTCGATAAAACGGATTTCCGCCAGAACGTCAAAATCGAACTGCTGGATATGTCGAAAGATGACCTGCGTCAGGACTTCGAAGACAGCCCGGAAATCATTCAGAGTGGCCTGTATAAGCACACCTATATTGACGAATATGACACCCCGGGCGGAGAACCCATCGCCGCGCTGATTTCGGCGTACGAGTTTGACGCCTCGGCGCAGGATGTCGCCCTGCTGCGCAATATCTCGAAAGTGTCCGCTGCCGCCCACATGCCGTTTATCGGGTCCGCCGGGCCGAAATTCTTCCTCAAAGAGTCCATGGAAGAGGTGGCCGCCATTAAAGATATCGGCAATTATTTCGACCGTGCCGAGTATATCAAGTGGAAATCTTTCCGTGAAACGGACGACTCCCGCTATATCGGCCTGGTGATGCCGCGCGTGCTGGGGCGCCTGCCGTATGGTCCGGATACCGTGCCGGTTCGCAGCTTTAACTATGTGGAAGAAGTGAAGGGGCCGGATCACAATAAATATCTGTGGACCAACGCGTCGTTCGCTTTTGCCGCCAACATGGTGCGCAGCTTCATCAACAACGGCTGGTGCGTGCAAATTCGCGGCCCGCAGGCTGGCGGCGCGGTGCAGGATCTGCCTATTCATCTGTATGATCTGGGGACCGGTAATCAGGTTAAAATTCCTTCTGAAGTGATGATCCCGGAAACCCGCGAATTTGAGTTCGCCAATCTCGGATTTATTCCACTTAGCTACTACAAAAACCGCGATTACGCCTGCTTCTTCTCAGCAAACTCGGCCCAAAAACCGGCGCTGTACGATACCGCTGACGCTACCGCGAACAGCCGCATCAATGCCCGTCTGCCGTATATCTTCCTGCTGTCGCGCATCGCGCACTACCTGAAGCTCATTCAGCGCGAAAATATCGGTACCACCAAAGACCGTCGTCTGCTGGAGCTGGAGCTCAATACCTGGGTTCGCAGTCTGGTCACCGAAATGACCGATCCGGGCGACGAACTGCAAGCTTCTCACCCGCTGCGTGACGCCAAAGTGGTGGTGGAAGATATCGAGGACAACCCAGGCTTCTTCCGCGTGAAGCTGTATGCGATCCCGCACTTCCAGGTAGAAGGGATGGACGTGAATTTGTCGCTGGTTTCCCAGATGCCGAAGGCTAAATCGTAACCGAAGGCAGGAAGCTGATGAAAACGGAACAACCGTTATGGGGCAGGGGCGTTATGGTCTCTCCCCAGCACTTCCAGCAACAGGCCGCTTATGCGGCCTGGTCTGCCGAAGGTATTGCCCGGATGGGCCTGTCTCAGCCCTGGGGCGTGATTCATGTTGCTTTCGAAACGGATACGCTAAAGCTGGGTCGCCTGCAGGCCAGCCATTTACACGTGCGTTTCCAGGATGGCACGCTGATCGACACGGACAATGCTGACGCCTTACCGCCGACGTTGACGCTCGACCACGAATCACATGAGGTGATTGTGGTTCTGGCCCTGCCGCTGTTGCGGGCGAACGGCGGTAATTGCCTGAAACCGGAAGAGGTGGCCGAGCGGCCAGTCCGTTTTCGTCAGCGCTGGCACGATGTCCGCAATACGTTTGGTGACGATACCCGCCAGATTGCGGTCATGCAGCCGGAGCTGACCCTGCGTTTTGCCCATCAAAACAACAGTGATTACCTGACATGCGCGGTTGCCCGTTTGCGACAAGACTCGCAGGGCGGTTGGGTGATGGATGAGACGTTTCTTCCGCCTCTGCTGACGCTGCAGGGCAGCCGTTGGCTGGTATTACAGCTTGAACAACTGATGACGCAGCTGCGCGCCAGGCTCAGTCGCCTGATGGCCATGCGCCGGGAAAGTAACGAACGCATGGCCGATTTCGCCGTGGCGGACGTTTCGCTGTTTTGGCTGCTTAACGCCCTGAACAGCGCGGAGCCCGTGCTTGGGCAGTTTCAGCGCAACCTGCAAAATCCCCCGGAGCGGCTATATCCGGAGCTTGCTCGCCTTGCCGGTAGTCTGCTTACTTTTTCACTGGAGCATCAGGTTAGCGCCATTCCCGCCTGGCACCATGAGCAGCTAAATCAGGTGTTCCCGCCGCTGTTTGATCTCCTGAGCGACCTGCTGGAAGCCAGCCTGCCGTCGCGCGTGGTAGCAATTGAACTTGAATATGATGCGCGGCTTCACTTCTGGCAGGCTCGCCTGCACGACCCCCGCCTGCGCGAAGAGGCGGATTACTACCTCTCTGTACGGTCACCGATGCCGGTGGCGCAGTTGCAGGAGCAGTTCCCGCGTCAATGCAAAGTCGGCAGCCCCGATCACGTCAGGAGCATAGTGAACTCATCGCGCGTTGGCGTGCCGCTTACGCCGCTACGTCATGTGCCTGCGGCTATTCCGCTGCGTCTGGAAAATCAGTATTTCAGTCTTGATGTGACCCATCCTTTGGCAGCCGAAATGCTGCAGAGCGGTTGCTGCATGTTTTACGTTCCGGGGATGCTCGGCGAGCCTGAACTTGAACTCTTTGCGGTATTAAGAACATGAATGAGCATAAACACGGAAAAGCCGCGCCTATTGATATCGACGGCCTTCTGCAGGACACCTGGCTGCAGGTCATTAGTTTGCGCTATGGCCCGATTTTTCAGGAAGGCGAAGGACGCTTGCTGTGGGAGCGCTGTGTCGCCGACGTGGAGCGCGTCCAGCGTGAGCTTAAAGCCAGTGGGCTGGATGAGGCAAGCTGCCAGCACATCCTGACTGCGCAGTGCGCCCTGCTTGACGAAACGGTCAAAGGCCGAGGCGTCGACGATGACGCCTGCGTGCAGTGGTATGACATTCCCCTGCAAGGGCGTTTCCTCGGCACCATGGATGCCGGTGATACGCTGTGCGAGCGGATGCGCGAGGTTCTGCATGAGCCGGCCCCCGAGACGGCGGTGGTGACCTGTTTTCAGCGGGTGATGATGCTGGGTTTTCTCGGTCATTACCGTTCGTTGAACGATCCGGAGCGGCAAAAACTGGTTGAGGCGCTCAGTGAACGCGTTGCGCCATTTAGCTATCCGCAGACGCATCCCGTGCTGGCGGAGTGCCAAAACGGGTGGAATCTGGGCGGTTGGCTGGCGTCGTGGCCTGTGCGTATTGCGTTAAGCGCTGTTGTTGTCGCCGCGCTCTGGTGGGGGCTGGATCATTGGCTTAATCAAACGCTGTTAACCCTGCTGCCGGGAGCGGTGCAATGAGTCCTGCACAACGGCGCGGGCTGGTTCTCTGGGCTGCGGTGCTATGCGCCGCGGTGAGCCTGTTTTTTTTGCCGGTTAACCGGTGGATTTCCGTTCTGCTTCTGCTGGTGATTTTCGGCCTGACGGCGATGTTTTGGGTGATGACCCGTCGCCGCCATCAGGATGAACTCATGCTGCGTCTTGAGAACCTGCCGGAAGCGGCATACCGCCAGCCTGTCGTCCTGGTTTGTGGCGATCTACCGCTCTCCTGGTCGCAGCCCTCGCAGGTGTTGACCGTAACGCAGGGCTGCTGGATTCGGGTTGAAGAGCATCAGGAACTTGAACAGGTCGCGCGTGAGCTGCTAAGACAGCGTCCCGACTGGGGACGCCAGCTGTCGGTCATGGTCAGCGTCTGCCCGCAAAAACATGCAGACAGCGAAGCACTGACCAGCCGCCTGTTATCGCTGCGTTGGCAAATTAGCCTGTTGCGTAAGACGTCCGGCCACGATGTGCCGTTGGTGCTCAATGCTCAGGTGGGTAGCGCCATGGTGGAAGATATGCTCTGGCAGGCCGCTATTCCGGATGAAGGGGTGAGGATTTGGCGGGCAGCTGCTGCCCCAAGCTCCATTGCCGCGTGGGTCAGTACCGGCGGGGCAATCGCCATGCAGCAGCAGGTCTTGATGAACAGCCTGGTGAGCTGGTTTCGTCAGTCGGTCAAATCGGTATTTATCGATGAGAATCCGGATGTTCCGGCTATCGTGCCGACGGCGGTGCTGTGGGGGATTGGCCCGATTGTCGCCGGAAGCCTGGCATCTTCTCTCTGGACCGCCTGGCTGTCTCGCCACACCGCGATGCAGCAGGTTGACGGCTGGCAGCCCGTGGGCACCGACAGCACCGTACTCTCTCCTTTTCCTGATTTTGTTCTGCCGCTATTGCCGGAAGGCAGAGGCTTAACGCCGCGTGCCCGTACCCGGCGCTGCGCGTTGGGCATCTTCACGCTGGCTACCCTCGCGGCGCTACTCTGCAGCGGCTGGAACAACGATCGGCTATTGCACCGCGTGAGCTTTGATATCGCCCACTATAACGCGATCGCCATGGATAACTTCGGCCCGAAAGCCGATGCCCTTGCCATTCTGCAACAGGATGCCGGGCAGCTTGACGACTGGGCGCGCAATGGCGTGCCGGTCAGACTGAGCCTTGGCCTGTATCAGGGGGAGCGCCTGCGGTTGCCGGTACTGGAGGCGATTCGCACGTATGTGCCGCCGCCGCCGCCGCCCAAACCGCAGCCGAAGCGAAAGCCAATCCCGAAAATCATCCGCCTCGACAGCATGTCGCTGTTCGATTCAGGCAAGTACGACCTTAAATCGGGCTCCACCAAACTGCTGGTCAATTCGCTGGTTGGCATTAAAGCCAAACCGGGCTGGCTGATTGTAGTGGCGGGGCATACCGATAACACCGGTAATCCGCAACTGAACCAAACGCTGTCTCAGAGACGCGCCGAAGCGGTGCGCGACTGGATGCGTGATACCGGCGACGTACCGGAAAGCTGTTTTGCGGTGCAGGGCTACGGTGAAAGCCGTCCGATCGCAACGAATGATACGCCGGAGGGCCGTGCGCTCAACCGCCGTGTCGAAATCAGTCTGGTACCGCAGGCGAACGCCTGTCTGATACCAGGCCAACCCTCAGCGTCATCGCAGGATGATGACGCTTCACAACACAATGGAGAGTAATCCATGGCAATTCCTGTTTATCTTTGGCTGAAAGACGACGGCGGCGCGGACATTAAAGGTTCTGTAGACGTTCAGGATCGTGAAGGCAGTATCGAAGTGGTGGCGCAGGAGCATAACCTGTACATCCCAACCGATAACAATACCGGCAAGCTGACCGGTACGCGTATCCACACCCCGTTCCTGTTCACCAAAGAAATCGACTCTTCCAGCCCGTATTTGTACAAGGCGGTCACCACCGGTCAGACCCTCAAGTCTGCGGAATTCAAGTGGTACAAAATTAACGACGCGGGTCAGGAAGTGGAGTACTTCAACACCAAACTTGAGAACGTGAAAGTGGTGAAGGTGAATCCTGTGATGCACGACATCAAGAATCCTTCTTTCGAGAAGCACAATCACCTCGAGCAGATTGAACTGCGTTACGAAAAAATCACCTGGACCTACAAAGACGGCAACATCATTCATTCCGATTCCTGGAACGAACGCGCCACCGCGTAAGACCGATGCGGACAGTTTCGCTGTCCGCAATTTTTTGCTGAGCGCCTGTCCTGACAGGCATTGAGCAAAGAATCACACAATCTGCCTGCCTGACCTGATGCGCTTTGGGTGCCTTATTAAAAGGGAAAGCGAAGGGCGGTAGCGTGCCCGGGAATCATCAAGAGAGAGAAAAATGGAAAACTCAGCCGTCCTGTTACGTCGCCTCAATCCTTACTGCGCCCGCGCGCTGGAAGGGGCCGCTTCCTTGTGTCAGACCCGCGCGCATGCTGAAATCCTGCCGGAGCACTGGCTGCTGAAACTGCTGGAGCAGGGCGAAGGCGACATCACCGTGCTGGCTCGCCGTTACGAGTGGGACATGGACGACATGTGGCAGGCGCTGCTGGGCTGGCTGGACGCGCTGCCGCGCTCGGTGCGCCAACGTCCGCAGCTCTCCGACGCACTTAACGCGCTCTTAAAACAGGCGTGGATGGCCGCTTCTTTGCAGGGCGAGGAACAAATCCGCAGCCTGCATCTGCTGATGGCGTTAATTGAAAGCCCAAAACTTGTTCACTGCGATGATTTATGGCCGCTGCTGACGCTGGGTCAGAGCCAGCTTGAGCGCCTGCGCCCGCTGCTGGACGCCCAGTCTGAAGAACGTCCGCAAGCACAGCTCGAAGCCGAACTGGCGCACCCCGCGGGCGACGTAGAATTTGTTGGTCGCCCGGTTGGGGTAAACACTCCGGAGGGCGAGCTGAACCCGGCGCTGCAAAACGCGTTGGATAAATTCACGCTCGACGTCACCGCCAAAGCCAAAGAGGGCAAAATCGACCCGGTATTTGGGCGCGATACGGAGATCCGCCAGATGGTGGATATTCTCTCCCGTCGCCGCAAGAACAATCCGATTCTGGTTGGCGAACCCGGCGTCGGCAAAACTGCGCTGGTGGAAGGACTCGCGCTACGTATTGCCGAAGGCAACGTGCCGGAGTCCCTCAAACCTGTGATTTTGCGTACGCTCGACCTCGGCCTGCTGCAGGCGGGCGCGGGGGTGAAGGGCGAATTCGAACAGCGCCTGAAAAACGTGATTGATGCGGTGCAGCAGTCTCCGGTACCCATCTTACTGTTTATCGATGAAGCGCACTCCATTATTGGCGCTGGCAACCAGGCCGGCGGCGCGGATGCCGCTAACCTGCTGAAACCTGCGCTGGCGCGCGGCGAACTGCGCACTATCGCCGCCACAACCTGGAGCGAGTACAAGCAGTACTTCGAGCGCGATGCCGCTCTGGAACGCCGCTTCCAGATGGTGAAAGTGGACGAGCCGGATGATGATACCGCCTGCCTGATGCTCCGTGGTTTGAAATCACGCTATGCCGAACACCACAATGTGCATATTACCGACGACGCGGTTCGCGCCGCCGTCACGCTCTCCCGCCGCTACCTGACTGGCCGCCAGTTGCCGGATAAAGCCGTTGACCTGCTCGATACCGCCGCGGCCCGCGTACGCATGAGCCTGGACACGGTGCCGGAGCAGCTAACCCGCATCCGGGCGCAAATCACCGCCCTTGAAATCGAGAAACAGGCGCTGCTGGAAGATATTGCCGTTGGCAATCAATACCATGGAGAACGCCTGCCGGTGATTGAGCGCGAAGAAAACACGCTTGTTGCGGCGCTTGAAGCCCTGGAAAGTCAGTACGACCTTGAGCTTCAACTGACTGAGCAACTGCTTGAAAGCCGCCGGGATATCTCGCGCCAGAGCGAAACGCATCGCCTTCAGCAAGCGCTCAACGATATGCAGCACAGTGACCCGCTGCTGTCGGTGGATGTGGACATCCGCACCGTCGCCAATGTGATTGCCGACTGGACCGGCGTGCCGCTCTCCTCGCTGATGAAGGATGAACAGAGCGAACTGCTGAGTCTGGAAAAGGAAATCGGCAAGCGCGTGGTCGGGCAGGATGTCGCGCTGACCGCTATCGCCCAGCGGCTGCGCGCCGCTAAGACCGGCCTGACTTCGGAGAACGGTCCGCAGGGCGTATTCCTGCTGGTTGGCCCAAGCGGCGTCGGTAAAACGGAAACCGCGCTGGCGCTGGCCGATGTGATGTACGGCGGCGAGAAGTCGCTAATTACCATCAATCTGTCTGAATACCAGGAGCCGCACACCGTATCCCAACTGAAAGGGTCGCCTCCCGGCTATGTTGGTTACGGTCAGGGCGGCATCCTCACCGAAGCCGTGCGTAAGCGCCCCTACAGCGTGGTGCTGCTCGACGAAGTGGAAAAAGCGCATCGCGATGTGATGAACCTGTTTTATCAGGTGTTCGACCGCGGCTTTATGCGCGACGGTGAAGGGCGTGAAATCGACTTCCGTAACACGGTGATTCTGATGACCTCGAACCTCGGCAGCGACCCGCTGATGCAACTGCTGGCGGAAAGCCCGGAAGCCAGTGAAGGCGAACTGCACGAATTGCTGCGGCCAATTCTGCGTGACCACTTCCAGCCTGCGCTACTGGCCCGCTTCCAGACGGTAATTTATCGCCCGCTGGCGGAAACGGCGATGCGTACCATTGTCGAGATGAAACTGGGGCAGGTAAGCCAGCGTCTGCATCGTCATTATGGGCTGACGACGCATATCGACAGCACGCTGTTTGATGCCTTGACCGCCGCCTGCCTGCTGCCGGATACCGGCGCGCGTAACGTTGACAGCCTGCTTAACCAGCAGATCCTGCCGGTGCTGAGCCAGCAGTTGCTGGCGCATATGGCCGCCAAACAAAAACCGCAGTCGCTGACCCTGAGCTGGAGTGAAGAAGAGGGGATTGCGCTGGAATTTGCACAGCCTGAAGGAGGGCGCGTATGAGCATGAGCCTGCCGATATTGTTCAGCCATAATCACCATCTGCTGGTGGTCAAAGGCTGTGAGTCCGCCCTCGACGTGCTGGCGTTTGAAGGCGACGAAGCGCTGAGCACGCCGTTTCGCTACCGTATCGAGTTCACCAGCGCCGACCATGCCATCAGCAAAGAGACGATGCTGATGAAAGCCGCATCGCTGACGCTGCAGGCCCCGGTCGACCAGGGTTTTGGCATTAAAATTCAGCAGCCGGTGCGGGTGATTCAGGGAGTGGTCACCGGTTTTGAACGTCTTCGCACCTCGAAGGATGAAACCCACTACGCCCTGACGTTGCAGCCGCGTCTGGCGCTGCTCGACCGCTCGCACCAGAACGCGATTTACCAGGATATGTCGGTCCCGCAAATCGTCGAGAAAATTCTCCGCGAGCGTCACAACATGCGCGGACAGGATTTCCTGTTTTCGCTAACCAAAGAGTACCCGCGCCGTGAGCAGGTGATGCAGTACGGCGAGGACGATCTGCACTTTATCACCCGCCTGCTGGGCGAGGTGGGCGTCTGGTTTCGTTTCACCACCGACACGCGCCTGAACATTGACGTGGTGGCGTTTTATGACGGTCAGCAGGGCTATGAGAAGGGGCTGACGCTGCCGTCGATTCCACCGTCAGGGCAGCATTCGCAGGGTGTGGACGCGGTGTGGGGGATGGAGTGCCATCACCAGGTCGTACAAAAGCAGGTCAGCACCCGCGATTATAATTACCGTCAGGCCACGGAAAACATGAACACGCGAGTGGATGCCACCCGCGGCGACGATACCACCTACGGGGACGCCTACCACTACGCGGATAACTATCTGACGCCGGGCAGCTCCTATGACCGCAACCCAGCGCCGGAGTCCGGGGCGTTTTACGCCCGTATCCGCCATGAGCGCTATCTGAATGGCCAGACTCAGGCTCAGGCGCTCACCAGTTGCCCTACGCTCTCGCCGGGACAGGTGCTGAAAGTGACCGGCGGCTATGAAGTGGCGGAAGTGTTTACGGCAGGTGTGGTGGTGACGTCGATGCACTGCCATGCCCGTCGCGATACAGACTTTGGTGTGTTGTTTAACGGCATCCCGGACAGCGCCGATTTCAGCTTCCGCCCGCAGCCCGGCGTCCGCCCGGTGATGGCCGGCACGCTCCCGGCTCGCGTCACCAGCACCACGGAAAACGACACCTACGGCCATATCGATAAGGACGGCCGCTACCGCGTCAACATGCTGTTTGACCGGGACAACTGGGAAACCGGCTTTGAGAGCCTGTGGGTACGCCAGTCGCGCCCGTACGCCGGCGACACCTACGGCCTGCACCTGCCGCTGCTGGCGGGCACCGAAGTGGCGATTGGTTTTGAGGACGGCAACCCGGACAGACCGTATATCTCCGGAGTCCTGCACGACTCGGCGCACGGCGACCACGTCACCATCCGCAACTATAAACGTAACGTGCTGCGCACCCCGGCGAACAACAAAATCCGCCTCGATGACGAACGCGGGAAAGAGCATATTAAGGTCAGCACGGAGTACGGCGGGAAGAGTCAGCTCAATCTCGGGCACCTAGTCGACAGTGAGAAGCAGAAGCGGGGCGAGGGGTTTGAGCTTCGCACGGATAGCTGGGGGGCGATACGGGCGCAGAAGGGGATTTTTATCAGTGCTGACGGGCAGAGCGCGGCGCAGGGGCAGGTGCTGGAGATGGCTTCGGCTATCAGCCTCCTGAAAGGTGCGGTGAATCAGGTCGCCGGATGGGGAAGCGTGACACAGACGCACCACAATGTCTCCCCGACAGTTGATCCTCTCAGCGAACTTGCGAGTGGAGCCAGCGAGCTCAAAGACCCAACGCTGCTGATGTCGGCACCAAACGGCGTTGCCAGCGTCACCCCGGAAGCCGCGTTATTGCACAGTGGAAAAGGGCTTTATCTCCAGAGTCTGGGGGAAGTCAATATCAGTGCAGGACAGCGATACTCGGTCAATGCGGAGCAGGCGATATCCTTTTTGTCTCGTCAGGAAGGGATACGTTTGGTGTCAGGGAAAGGGCCTCTGGATGTGGAGTCGCACGGCGACGTACTTTCCGTGACGGCGCTAAAGGATGTTACCGTGCAGTCAACACAGGGGCATCTGCAGTTAACGGCAAAAAATGGCATCACGCTTGCCTGCGGAGGCGCATATATCCAGCTCACGCCAGCGGGTGAGGTGAAGGTGCACGGACCAGGTCTGCTCAGCCTGAAGGGGCAGCATAAATGGGAGGGGCCAGCGAGCCAGGATTATCCGCTGCCTGAATTACCTTCGTCAGTGTGTAAAGAGTGTTTGAAAAAAGCGCAGGAACTCGCGCAGGGTTTTGTGCCAAGGGAGGCATAATTGATGGAGAACAGCACAACCGACTGGCTAAACAAGCTTCAGCAGACATACGCCGAAATTGAAATGAACCACCTGGATTTTATTATCGATCAGTGTGGCATCGATTTTTCAGTTATTCCGGTGCTGCAGGAGTTTTCTTCTCATCTAAAATGGCAGTCTCTCTACAAGGGGCTGCCGGAGGACGCTTTATCAGAAGACGCTCCTCTTCTGGTACGAATGACGCTCAACGATCCACAACAAAACCAGTGGCTTAGTGAGTTAGCTCAGAAAGTCCAGAAAACAGCGCCATTGATGGTGATCTGTTCACAGTGGCCCTTTTCGGCGTTAGCGGAATGGTTAACGGACTGCGTTGATGCTACCCACGAAGGACGTGCCGGTTTATTTCGATACTTTGATGCCCGCATTTTCCCTTTTCTGTTCTCCGACATTCTGACGCAAGAGCAGCAGGTTCAACTGCAACGACCTGCGTTGTTCTGGAGTTGGCTCGATCTTGACGGGAAGCCCGCACTGTTGATGGGCAACGGTTCACTGCCAGGGAAAAGTGAAAAATGCCAAAAAGTCACATTCAGCGATAGCCAGTTTGAGCGGCTGATGTGCCTATGCGATGTAAAGCTATTACTGCGCTATCAAAACATCCCGGAAGCCTGGTTCGAGTCCCTCGAAGAACGGTTTTCCGCCTGTTTCAGGGCCATGGTCGCTGCGACGGACAAAAGAATCCTACTGGATAAAGAGCGCGAAGCATGGGTTGTCAAAACACTGGAATCGCGCCAGTAGAGCGGTTCCTGTTATCGGCAAATGTGGAAGGCCAACCAAAAGGATAATCAGGATGAAGATAATAACCTGCAGCGTATTACTGGGTATTTTTTTACTGGCCGGGTGCAGTCAGCCAAAGGCGGAAGCCCGGGCGCAAAGCGGTGGAGCAGGGACAATAGAAGCCATTAACCATACCAAATGGGCGATTAACCATTTCAGCGTTAACGGGCAGTCGGGTATTGATGCGATTGGACCTTTTGATGGCGGTGGTGGTGGGTGTTGTTATGGTGTACCTGCAGTCTGGAGACCGGGCATGACAGTCAGAGTTGACTGGGAAAGCGGTGAAGCGTCTACAGAGGGATTCCCGG
The DNA here is from genome assembly GCF_028069715.1 of Kluyvera sp. Awk 3. NCBI lineage: Bacteria > Pseudomonadati > Pseudomonadota > Gammaproteobacteria > Enterobacterales > Enterobacteriaceae > Kluyvera > Kluyvera sp. Awk 3. The sequence continues at coordinate 12,955 of NZ_JANEWH010000012.1, forward strand.
GATTTGCTGATTATGAGAAATATAAAGCTTGGGAAAAGAAAATGAGTGCGAATAACAGACTGCATAGCAAAACCGTGCCGCTACCCGATTATACCGGACAGGAGACCTGCGGTATCACGGTGCATTTTCTGCCCTGTGATGATGTGAAAGTAACAACCAGCTGTTTTACCTACGGTAGCCCGTCTTATCCGATTAAGCTTCCTCTGGAAATGAAGGAGCCGAAAGTCTGTCCGAAGTAATCAGCGATTGGGGCTGGTATCCGCCTGAATTGTGTGAACCGGTTATTTGACGCGACAGGCAGTCATCGGGATCACGATTTATCACAATGACGAAGATGATTTAATTATGCCAGCCAGCGGCACCGTTAAATCATTTTATCGGTAAATGTGGAAGGCCAACCAAAAGGATAATCAGGATGAAGATAATAACCTACAGCGTATTACTGGGTATTTTTTTATTGACCGGGTGCAGTCAGCCAAAGGCGGAAGCCCGGGCGCAAAGCGGTGGGACGGGAACAATCCTGGCGATTAACCACACCAAATGGGCAATCAATCATTTCAGCGTTAACGGGCAGTCGGGCATTGATGCGATTGGACCATTTCAGGGTGGGGGGGGAGGATGCTGTTATGGTGTACCTGAAGTATGGCGACCGGGCATGACAGTCAGAGTTGACTGGGAAAGCGGTGAGGCGTCTACAGAGGGATTCCCTGGCTTTGCTGATAGAGAAAAGTACAAGGCATGGTTAAAAGAAAAGAGAGCTAATAATAGGGAACATAGCAAAACAGTACCACTACCCGATTATACAGGACAGAAAACTTGCGGCATTACGGTGCATTTTCTGCCCTGTGACGACGTGAAGGTAACCACCAGTTGCTGGTCACCCGCTCATGCTAATTATCCGATTAAGCTTCCTCTGGAAATGAAGGAGCCGAAAGTATGTCCGAAGTAATCAGCGATTTGGTGTGGTATCCCCCTGAGTTTCCAACTCAGGGGCGTTTGCCGTCTCAGGCGGCAATGGTGGGAAATAACTGCGGGCAGCAGGAGAGCTTAGAACGTAGTTATCGCAATACGCTGTGCCTGGCTCAAAACAAACGGCTAGAAATGCCATGCTGTAAGACTTTACATATTAGTCTTTTTTTTGATGGTACTGGCAATAACTTGAATAACGATCTTTACCTTTCTGACCCCAAACATCCTACCAATATCGCTCGTCTGTTTCGCGCCACTATTGGTAGCGGTTATGCTGGCGGTATTGGCGATTCATCTGCTCTTTTTGACAGCAATGACACTATTTCAGGACGGTATTTTAAATATTATATTCCGGGTGTTGGCACCCCTTTTCCTGAAATTAATGACCTTGATTATACCAGTTGGGGGTTGGCTACGGCGGCGAAGGGAGAGGAGAGGATTAACTGGGGACTCCTGCGCATTCTTGAGGCGCTAAGGTTTACTATGACCCAGGAGCGTATGAGCAATGCGGAAAGTCGTGCGGCGCTGGATCAGATGGCGACTTCGTGGGCCTCATTGGGGTTAACCGGCAGCCATAATCGATACGAAACATTCCAGAACCTGCTGAAAGATTTGTCGGCAGACCTGCAAAAAGCTCTGACGCCTAACGAACCAGGAAAGCCAAAGCTGCTGGGGGTCAAGCTCTATGTTTATGGTTTTTCGCGTGGGGCTGCGGCGGCACGGGCTTTTGTTAACTGGCTCTGCGAGCTGCTGCCAAAACCTGAAGAGGGAAAGGACAGGCCAGAGCAGTGTCTGGCAGTAGGGGCAGTAAAAGTACCGATAAGCGTTGAGTTCTTGGGGCTGCTGGATACCGTGGCGTCCGTGGGGGTGGCGCATGTCGCGCCGGTGGCGGAAGGGCATATGTCCTGGGCCGATGGTACTCAGGCGTTGCCCGATGAGAAAACTTACGGTGGATTAATTAAGCATTGCGTGCATCTGGTTTCTTCTCACGAGCAGCGGCTCTGTTTTCCGTTGGATTCTATACGTCGCGCTAACGGGAAATATCCGGAAAACAGTAAGGAGGTGGTGTATCCGGGGATGCATTCCGATATTGGCGGAGGCTATCCTCCAGGTGATCAGGGAAAAGCGAATGGGGAAGATGATAGTTTACTTTTATCTCAGATTGCGCTTAATGACCTTTACTGTTTAGCTTTTCAAGCTGGAGCACCCTTGAAAGTTTCGGCTGAAACTCTTCCTGCTGAACTTCAAAAAGACAAATGGAGAGCTTTAGATTTAGATGTGTTGACCGAGTTCGATGTAGCTCCTTCTCTTGTCAACCGCTTCAACGCCTGGCGAGAATTAACACTAAACCTCCCCCCTTCCACAGAAAAAATAACTGACGAACAGGCAGCAGAATATAACCCGCCCAGGGCAACCGTTAGTCTCGAAAAAGCTTTTGAAAATCAGATAGCCTGGATTACCGCGTGGCGAGTCGATCGCTATGCCAAAGGCACAATGCTGGTTACGCCATTTTACCAGCGAGCGACGGATAACGATGGGCTGCCAGGGGCGCTGGAAATTTCACGCACAAAACGGGATCTGGAGCAAGGCGCAGTTCAGGCACGGCGCAAGGAAAAAATTGCCAACCAGCCAGCGGATAAGATGGATGAGCTCGTACTGGAGCCCGGCGTCAAGGATTTTGACCCGGATATTGCAAAGACGCAGCTGCAGCAGGCTGCAAAAGAGTTTGGCGAAGACTATCGGCAGCAGCTTCGTAGCCCAACCAGTTTTGGTCAACTGGTGCTAGCGGCAATCCCCCGCAATAGTATTTTCATGCTTAACATCGATGACGGGCCACGAGAGTATGCGCTGATAAAAGCGTCCGCCGAGACGAAAGTCGCGACACTGTTTCCGCCTCTCGGCGAAGCCTCGAATGCGGATACGCCAGCTGGATTGGTCAGAGCGCTGTTTGACGATCAGGTACATGACTCCCGCGCGTGGTTTATGCATTACGCGCTGGGAACGCGCGAGCCTTGGGGCAGCTATTTCCTCTACCGGATGATCTACTTCGGCAAAAATTGCAATAAATCACTCTCTCCATTGACCATTGCCGGGGATGTTGTCGGCGCTGCCACGCTGGTGGGAGGCGTAATCTTCAGCTTCAAACAGAAAGGGACGTCCGAAAAACTGGCTGGTCTTGCGGGTACCGCGGGGCTGTTGTCGCTGGAATCTCAGGCGGTGGATTACCTCACTGGCATGACTATTCCGATGCTGGATAACGCTGATTCGCTAAAAGCATTCACAACCGAGCCCGGTACCGTGACGGCGCAACAGACTGAAAGCATCAATGAGAAACGGCTGACGTTGGCGAAATCGGTTATTCAGTCCGGGTGGCTAGAGCAAGCTCAATCGCTGGTAACAACCTGAGCAGGAGGCATTGAATGAAACAGGTGATTCGTGAGGGCGATAGTCTTCGGGAATATGGCGGTAAGGTGCTGGGTGGGCACTATCTTTGCTTTGGTAAGGGCATTGCCTGTAAAGGCGATGCGGTGAAATGCAACAAACACGGTATGACGGTCATCAGCGAAGGCAGTTCGCTTTCTGAAGTTGATGGACAACCGGTGGCGCTGCACGGGCATCGGTGTGCCTGTGGATGCACGCTGGTAAGTTCGTTCCCTGATTGCGGGATCGCGCAGTGAGGCCGGCTCCAGCCTATCCGCCATACCGAACCCCTCGTATCCCCGATAGTAAACGCTGGTTGTCAGCGTGCGCGTTGCTGGTACTGCTTTGTGGAGGAGGGATGGCGCTCTTGCCCTCTGCGGACCAGGGGGCCAGTAGAATAATGGGAGGGATCCTTGGGGCCATGGCCCTGACGGGCGGTTTGTGGCTTATACGTCAGCTTTATTTTCGTTTATCTGTTCACAATGCCCAGCTTTATGAACAGTTGATTGAGCAGCAGCAACAAATCTGGTGGAAACAGCATCAGCACGTGTTTGCTCTCAGTGAATGGGCGTTACTGGGGCCAGCGGGTGCCGATATTTCACAGTGGGTGCGTTTACTTAAGCGAGAACATCGGCTTCCGGAGGTGAAAAACGAGGCGAACGGAAAGGCGCTGCGTATTTCCCGGACGCTGGTTGACCCGGCAGATGAACGCGAGGCTCAACTGGCAAAAATGTTGGTATTGCAATGGCAAGCGCAAAGAGCAGATAACGTATTGCCCCCGATTGTTCGCTGTTACTGGCAGGGCTCCTTTTCGGCCTGGCGGGTATTTCGCTCACAAATGGGGGTGACATTTCCCGATGCCGTACTGCCGGATGAAGCTAATGTCTGGCGAGGTGAAGAGACTCTTTCGGCCCTCGCCAGCGCCTCCCGTACATTATCGTCTGATGAGGCCATTTTGGTTGCAGGCTGTCATTCGGCGTTAGCCTCATTTAACGCTGTATTGCCCGCTGGGGAATCTGCCGCGCTATGGTTGGTAAGCCAGAAAGGACCAGTCAGCCTAACACGTGGGGAGTTTTACGACAGCGCCGGAGATGAAGCATTAACGGCGGTCTGTGAACGGGCACAGCAGCAAATCGAGCTTGAAGACCCCCCCGATTATTGCCTGTTGTTCTCCCAGCCGGAATTGCCAGCACTGGCGCAATGTGGCTGGAATGTGACCCACCATATCCAGGATCTCAACTGGGGCAATCCCGGTGATATGGAGATGCTGACGGTGCTTACACTGGCCGCTATTTACGCAAGCCATCATCAAGAACCCTGCGGCTGGATAGCCAAAGACTTACAACACACTCTCGCACTTGGGATCGTTAAACCATATGGTCAAGGATAATAAACCCGCTGAATTTTCTGTATTCCCTACAGCGTTGTTGTTTATTGCCACCGTGACGCTGCTTGTTTTATCTGGCGGTCTATTTTGGTGGTACTGGAGAGAGGATCTTACCTCTGACTGGAATGTTATTCGTCAGATTCTCATGGTCAGTTTCATTCTTTGGACATTAATTCTCAGCCTGCTCGTGCTAGGGCTCATTGCTTTTCGCCTGGCGATTCGCGATAAGGTGATGCGAGAATCCGCTCCTGCTGACATAAAAAAGAAAAAAACAACGGACCTGTCATTTTGCAGTGAAATAAGCGGATATTTGCGTCGCCGTTATGGCTGGCGCTGGCCTCGCAAAACCCGCCTCCTGCTCATCACCGGCGATGAAACCGCTATCGAAAAACAGGTCTCTGGCCTGCAGTCCCTGCAGTGGCTCGACGGCAACCGTACGGTACTTATCTATGGCGGCAGTCTGCACACCGAGCCTGATACAGCAATGTTTACCGCGCTACGCAAGCTGCGCCGGGGCCGCCCGTTGGATGGCATCGTACGTGTGATCCCGGCTTCCGCGAGTCTGACTCCGCAGATTAGCGACAGCGATCTGCGCGGGCTTGAGAAAATCAGTGAGCTTTTGCGTTATTCCGCTCCGGTTTGGCTGTGGCAACTTTGCGACAGCAACTGGTCGCAGGCGCAACGCATTGAGCAGGCGGTGGGGGCCTGTTTCCCTCCACGGGCGGGCGACGACGAGATAACTCGCCAGCTTGAAGCTTTGCTAAAGCCTCTGCGAGAGCAGGGCGTGGGGCAGATGGCGGAAAATAACCGCCACGATTTTCTGCTGCGTTTGGGCCAGCATTTGCAGGCAGGGGGAATTAGTCGTTGGGTTCAGCAATTACACCCGTGGCTGCATTGCACACAACAGCGCGTTGTGCTGCGCGGGCTGATGTTCAGTTTGCCGTCATCGGCGGGGCAAACTGTGTCGGGTACTGAGTCGTTTATTCCGGAATCGCAGCGTCATTCCCTGACCTTGCCGGAGAGCTGGCAGGGTGTTGTCAGCGACTGCGCTCGCCTGCGCGGCCGTCGTGTGGGTATGCCGTGGGAGCAGACGCTCGCATGGTCATTGATGGTGGTTGTGGGCCTGTGGGGCGCGGGGCTGCTGCTCTCTTTCGCGCTGAACTATAGCCAGATCGTCTCGGTTGCGGATAAAGCTCGCACGTTGGTTGATCATCCTTCCGTATCAGATTATCAACTGACAGCATTGCACGAACTGCGTAACGACGCCGGGCGTTTACAGCACCATATTGCGCAGGGCGCGCCGTGGTATCAGCGCTTTGGGCTTGATCATAATCAGCCGCTGTTAAATGCCATGCTGCCGTGGTACGGCGTGGCAAACAACCGCCTGATTCGCGACCCGGCCAACGTCGCGCTCACGGAAAAGTTAACGGCGCTGGTCAACTCGGCGCCGGGCAGCGATCGCCGCGCACATCTGGCAAAACCCGGTTATGACCAGCTGAAAGCCTGGCTGATGATGGCGCGCCCGGATAAAGCCGACGGCGGCTTTTATGCGCAGACGATGAAAACTGTGCAGCCAAAGCGGATGGGAATCTCAACCGGCCTGTGGCAGAGCCTGTCACCGGATCTGTGGGCCTTCTATATCTCCGAACTGCCAAAGCAGCCGCAGTGGCAGATCATGCCTGATGCGGCGCTCGTTAGCGAAAGCCGTCAGGTGCTATTACAGCAAATAGGCCATCGCAACGCAGAAAGTACGCTGTATCAAAATATGCTGGCCTCAGTACGGCGTAATTTTGCCGATGTCTCACTTGAGGATATGACCAGCGGTACCGATGCCAGCCGTCTGTTTACCACGCATGAAGTGGTACCGGGAATGTTCACCCGTCAGGCGTGGGAAGGGGGGGTACAACAAGCGATTGATAAAGCGGCCAGTTCGCGCCGTGACGAGATTGACTGGGTGCTCAGTGATAGCCGCGGGACCGTCTCTGCCGATCTGTCGCCGGAAGCGCTAAAAGCGCGTCTGACCCAGCGTTACTTCACCGATTTTGCCGGCAGCTGGCTTAATTTTCTCAATAGCCTGCGCTGGAATGCGGCGAGCAGCATTGCGGACGTAACCGATCAGTTGACGCTGATGAGCGATGTGCGTCAGTCGCCGCTGATTGCACTGATGAATACCCTGGCCTGGCAGGGACAGACGGGGTTGCAGGGCGAGAAGCTTTCAGACTCGCTCATTCGCTCGGCAAAAGATCTGATCGGCAGCAAAGATAAACCCGTTATCGATCAAACCGCCGCCGGGCCTGAAGGGCCGCTGGAAGGCACATTCGGGCCTCTGTTATCGCTGATGGGCAAAAATAACGCCAGCAATGTGATGTCCGCCGACAGTTCGCTTAGCCTGCAAACCTACCTGACCCGCATCACGCGCGTTCGGCTCCGCCTGCAACAAATCGCCAGTGCGTCCGACCCACAGGAGATGATGCAAACCCTCGCCCAAACGGTGTTTCAGGGGAAAAGCGTTGACCTGACCGACACCCAGCAATATGGCAGCCTGGTCGCCGCAAGCCTGGGCGAAGAGTGGAGCGGATTCGGCAACACGCTGTTTGTACAACCGCTGACTCAAGCCTGGGAAACGGTGCTGCAACCGTCAGCCGCCAGCCTTAACGATCGCTGGAGTCGCTCCGTGGTGGCTAACTGGCGCACGGCTTTCAATGGCCGCTTCCCGTTCGCGGCGAGCAAAAGCGATGCCTCGTTGCCGATGCTGGCCGAGTTTATCCGTCAGGACAGTGGCCGCATCGATCGCTTCCTGACCACACAGCTTAACGGCGTACTGCACAAAGAAGGCAACCAATGGGTGCCTGATAACGCACACAGCCAGGGGCTGAACTTTAACCCTGATTTCCTACGCGCGGTGAACCAGCTCAGCCAGCTTGCCGATATTTTGTTTACCGACGGCAGCCAGGGGATCAGTTTTGAGCTACAGGCTCGCCCCGCTCCACAGGTGGTGGAAACGCAGCTCACCATTGACGGGCAGCCGCTTCGCTATTTCAACCAGATGGCGGAATGGCACGCTTTTCGCTGGCCGGGGGATACGTTTAAGCCCGGCGCGATGCTGACCTGGACTTCAACCAATGCTGGCACCCGTCTGTTTGGTGATTACAGCGGAACCTGGGGCTTCATTCGCTGGCTGGAGCAGAGTAAACGTCAGCAGTTGGAAAGCAGCCAATGGATGATGAGTTTTACGGCGCCGGATGGCCGCACGCTGCAGTGGGTATTACGCTCGCAGTTGGGTAAAGGTCCGTTGGCGCTGTTGGATCTGCGAGGCTTCACGCTGCCAGACAGAATATTTAGCGTGGATGCCTCTGCCATCGCAGCGGCACAAACCGATGGAGCGGGAGTGGAATAATGGCGACATTACAAAGCGTGCTTCAGGCAAGCGGTGCGGATGAGAGCGCTTTACTGAGCAGCGCGCGCCTACGTAGCGCCGACTGGGAACGCTGGCTGATACCGATTAGCGACGCCCAGCCCACCGGTGAAGATCCGGGGTATGACGATGACTTCCAGCGTATTCGTGAAGAGGTGAACAAACTTTCCGGCATTGATACATCCCTGATTTGCGAACTGGCGGAAAAATTGCTGACTGACACCTGTAAAGATTTGCGCGTCATTACTTTCTATATTTGGGCGCGTTTGCATCAGGACGGTGAGTCAGGCCTGGCGCAGGGCATTGAGCTTTTAGCCGCCATGCTGGCGCGTTTTGGCACGGGTTTGCATCCGCATCGTGAGCGGAGCCGGACCATCGCGCTTGAATGGCTCGCCAGCAGCCGGATGACTGATAGTCTGTCGTTATACCCGGAAGTGGATACCGCCGTTATGCAGCGTATCGTCGGCGGTCTGCTGCTGGCGGAGCAGGCGCTTCGGTCGTTTGGCGATACGGCGCAACCCAATCTCGGCGGGCTGTATCAGGCGTTGGACAATCGCCTGGTGCAAAATGGTGGGGCGAACAGCCTGGTTCCGCAAACCAGCAGGGAGGAGGGGGCGTCGACGGTATCCGCGCCATCGGCCCCGGTCATGAGTGCCATCACCTCGGGGCGCGATCTGCTCGACCAGGCCAAAGTGCTGGCGAAATACCTTCGCGACCAGCCAGACGGCTGGCTTGCCGGGCACCATCTGATGAAAAGCGTTCGCTGGGATACGCTGACGGCGCTGCCGCCGCTGGATGCCAGTGGTCGCACCCGTCTGGCGCCGCCAAAGCCGGACAACAAAGCGCATCTCAAACGCTTATATCTGCAAAAGAGCTGGTCAGAGTTACTGGAACATACTGATGTTCTGTTTGCGCAGGGGGTGAATCACCTGTGGCTGGACGTGCAGTGGTACGCCTGGCAGGCGCTGATAAAACTGGATAACGACAACGTGCGGGCCGATATTCTTTGCCGCGATCTCAAAGGCCTGCTCTCCCGTTTGCCGGGGCTGGATGCGCTGGCGTTCAGCGACGGCACGCCGTTTGGTGATGAAGTGACGCTGAACTGGATCAACGACAGCGTGCACGATGATATCGCCGAGTGGAAAGAGGGGCCGGTGACTACCGCCACGTCAGGCAATGATGACGTGTTGATGCTGGAGCCGGAAGTGTTAGCTAAAGCCGATGCCGACGGCATTGAAGCGGCGCTCAACTGGCTACAAATCCAACCGGGGTATACCTCTTCTCGTGACCAATGGCTAATGCGCTTACTGATGGCAAGGGTGAGCGAACAGTACGGTAAGAGTGAATTAGCGCTGCATTTGCTCGGAGAACTGGATGACCGCGCTCGCTCGCTGACCCTTGAAAAATGGACGCCGGAGCTGCTCTTCGAGGTCAAAGCCCGCCGTTTAAAGCTGCTGCGTAACAAGGCTGGCCGCAACGAGGCTGATAAAGCCCGCTTGCTGCCTGAAATGGACACGCTGCTTTCCGGCCTGATTGAGTTGGATCCCGCCCGCGCCGCCGTGCTGTGTAGTTGATAACCTGACGAAAAAATCATTATGGATGACTTAACCCTGCGTTACTACGACGCCGAAATGCGCTACCTGCTGGAAGCTGGCGAAGAGTTTGCCCGCGCTCACCCCGAGCAGGCGGCCATGCTCAATCTTGATAAAGCGGGCGCGCGCGACCCTTATGTTGAGCGCCTGTTTGAAGGTTTTGCCTTTTTGATGGGCCGTCTTCGAGAGAAGCTTGATGACGATCTGCCAGAGCTGACCGAAGGGCTGGTCAGCCTGTTATGGCCGCATTACCTGCGCACCATTCCTTCGATGTCGGTAGTGGAATTCACGCCCGACTGGCGCGAGATGAAAGAGCCGATGCGCATCGTCAAAGGCTTCGAGGTGCTTTCCCGGCCAATAGGCGAGAAAGGCACACGCTGTCGCTATACCACCACCCAGGAGAGGCTGCTTCAGCCGCTCTCCCTTGAGCAGGCTCGGCTGAGTACCGATGCCGAGGGCCGTTCGGTGGTCACGCTACGCTTTCATTGTAGCGACCTGGCGGACTGGAGCCGTATCGACCTTCGCCGCCTTCCGCTCTATTTTAATGCCGATGCGCCGCTGGCCTGCGCGATGCACGAAGCGTTCACCATGAACGTCGCGCGGATGTGGCTGCGAATGCCCGGCGAGGTTGACGCCAGGCCGCTGGACGCGCATTTTGCCGCGCTGGGATTCGGGGATGACGACATTCTCTGGCCGAAGGGCAACAGTAGCTTCAGCGGCTATCAGCTGCTGCTGGAATATTTCACCTTCCGCGAGAAATTTATGTTTGCTGGTCTGCGCGGGCTGGAGAGCGTCGCATTTCCCGCCGCGCTCCCCTGGTTTGAAATCGACGTGGTGCTGAGCGAACGCTGGGAGCATGACTTTAGCTTTACCGAAAAGCATCTGCGCCTGAACTGCGTACCGGTGATTAACCTGTTTCCGCTGGAGTCCGACCCGCTGACGCTAAATGGTCTCCAGACCGAATATATGTTGCGCCCGATGCGCGTACAGGATGGCCATACCGAGATCTACGCGGTGGATTCGGTGATGTCATCGAGCCAACACCGCTATGTGCCGTTTTCAAGTTTTCGCCATAAAGGGGGAATGATGCGTCATGAAGCCCCGGAATATTACTATCACACCCGCGTGCGCCGTGGCCCATCCGGGCTGCATAACACCTGGCTTATCCTTGGCGGAGAGGCGTTTGATAACCACACGGTACCGGAAGATGAAAGCCTGTCGCTGACGCTCACCGGCACCAACGGTCAGTTGCCTCGCCGGGCGCTGCAAAGCACCGTGCTTGATACAGTGATGAAAACCACTTCGGCCAGCATCGCCGTACGCAACCTGTGCGCCCCAACGCTACCTTGTTATCCCCCGGCCCAGGACCGTTTTCACTGGCGCGTGTTGAGCCATCTTGGCAGCGGTTTTTTGTCGATGATGGACAACGCGGACGTACTGCGCGGCACGCTGGCGTTGTATGAGTGGGCAGACAGCGAGATGAATCGCCGTCGTCTGGAGGCCATCATCGATGTTAAGCACAGTGAAACCGAGCGTTTTGAGCAGGGCTATCTGGTGCGCGGCGTTCAGATAGAGGTCACCCTCGATAGCCATGGTTTTGCCGGGCGAGGGGACATCTGTCTGTTCGGCGAGATGCTCAGCCGCTTCTTTGCGCTCTATACCGACATCTACCTGTTTAACCGCCTGATTATTATTCTGCAACCGACCGGAGAGCGTCTGGAATGGGAAGAGAAGCACAACCGCCGCATTCCCGGCTAAACCCACGGCTGGAAGCCGACTTGTATCGCATCAACTTTTACCGTTTCTGTCAGCTACTAGAAAAACGTCAGCCGGGAAAACCCTTATTGGGTTCGACCAGCCATCCCGCCGACGACCCGGTGCGTTTTGCACCGCATTCAGGCATGGGCTTTCCGGCCAGTGAACTGAAGGCGATTGAATATGACGAGAACGATGACAGCAGGCCGCCGGTGGTTCGCACCACTTTCATGGGGCTGTACGGTGTCGATTCGCCGCTTCCCACCGCCTACCTTGATGACATCACCCAGCGGCGGGAAGGGCACGAAGCGTTGCAGGGATTTCTCGATATTTTCAGCCACCGTATCCTGACGCAGTTTTACCGTATCTGGCGCAAATATTCCTACCCGGCCACGTTTGAACCTGGGGGGACCGACAGCATCTCGCAGTCGCTGCTGGGGCTGGTCGGGCTGGGGATTCCCGGGACGGCAAAGCAGATTGCCACGCCGGTATCACGCTTTCTGGCGCTGCTGGGCGTGCTGCGTCAGCCGGGTAAAACCCAGGAGGGGATACAGGCGCTGGTCAGCCTGTTGGCTCCGGATACTCGTGTCAACGTCAGCCCATACTGCCTGCGTCCCGTGGCGGTCAGCCAGCCTTTAGGGTTTTACGGTGATGAGGATTTTTTGCTGGATGGCAATACGCCGCTGGGTGATGAAGCGATGGATGCCAGCAGCCAGCTTCTGATCGCACTGGCAACCGACAATCAACAGGAAACCCAGGGCTGGAAACCCGACGGCCTGCTGTATCAGGATTTTCTCATCATGCTGAGGGTATATCTGGGCTGGCGCTTTAAGGCCAAAATCACGCTAACGACCCAGACCCGTTTGCTGACCGCGCCACCGTTGGGCGAGAGGCCTTTCTGGCTGGGGATGAATGGCGTACTGGGCGCTGATGAAGAACCCTTGTCTGGCGATATTCCAAATGCGTTCACCACAGAACTGGGCTATTACACCGGCCTTCAGCCGGCAACACCACAACAAGGAAACCGACGTGTTACGTACAAGTTTGACTAAATCTACACGCTGGCTGTTACCCGTGCTGGCTATCATCCTCTCCGGCTGCGGCCTGACCCAGAGCGTCAGCGATGGCACCAAATCGGCCTTTAGCGCGGTGTTTTATAAAAAGATAAAAGTGCTGCATCTGGATTTCACCGCGCGTGAAGCCCTGAATATTGATGCGCGCGAGAATAACTCGTTGTCTGAATCGGTGGTGGTGCGAATTTATCAGCTTAAAGATATCAAGACCTTTGAGCGGAGTGTCTATCAGCAGCTGTTAAATGACGGCGAAACGACGCTGGGCGCGGATTTACTGGCCACTCGCGATGTGGTGGTGAAACCCGGCGGCGATGCGCTGCTGAATATGCCGATGGAAGAAGAGGCGAAATATGTGGCGGTGGTGGGGTTGTTCCGCCATCCGGATATGCACACAAACAGCTGGAAGCTGACCATTGACCGTGAAGCGCTCGACCCGGACAAGGCGCGGGTGATTGAAGCCGGCAATAACCAACTGATGTTATTGCCGCTTAAGGATAAATAATGCCTCAGTCCCATAAATCGCCCTCGCTGTATGAGATGCTCTCCGGTCATTTCGCCGGGGGGCTTGAGCTTCATCGGGTTAGCGAGGAAAACCAGGTCATTTTGTCCGTGCTCGATAACATGCAGCGTATTCTCAACTGCCGAGCCGGTACGCTGGCGCACCTGCCTGACTATGGCCTACCTGACATGACTAAAATCCTCCAGGGAATGCCCGGCACCGCGCATGAACTGATGGGCACGCTGTCTGCCGTCCTGCTCAAGTATGAGCCACGGCTAAAAAAAATCACCGTTGTCCTGTTGGAACAGAACGTCCCCGGAGAACTGCGTTATGCGATTGATGCTGAATTAAAAGGGGTGGGGCTGGTGCGCTATGGCACCGAATTTATGCCTGAAGGACGGGTGCTGATCAGACATTTTAAACAGCAGCAGTATCTCGATGACACAAACAGAATCTGAGCCACCTTTAACCATCTCGCGCTGACGACTGCAACGTCATCAAGACGTGAAGCCGCAGCATTTCCTCTCTTATCTTTTGCTAACGACGTCAAATGGACAACCGGTCATGAATGACACACCCGCGCGTAAAATTAAAACCGGCGGCGACCCGCGGACGCTGCCGGACTATGCACTCCTTCGCGATGAACTTAACAAGCTGACCCATCCCGCCCGTCCGGACGTGAACTGGCGGTATGTCGAAAAACTCTGTCTCTCCCTGTTTGAGCAGAACGGCGTGGAGCTGCAAACGGCAGCCTGGTACACGCTTGCGCGTACCCATCTTGCCGGGCTGAACGGTCTGAACGAAGGGCTGGGGATCCTTGAGGCGTTGATAAGCCATCAGTGGGGCGCGATTTGGCCTCAGGTGATTGCCGCCAGAGTGGATATTCTTAACAGCCTCAGCCAGCGATTACAGCAGCTCATGCGGACGTGGTCGCTGAAGGGCGGCGATCTCAAGGCGCTCTATCTGGCAGAGCAGCGGCTCTCACATCTTGGTGCGGTGCTAGAGGAACGGGAGCTAAAGCATCTCAGCCAGTTGGATACTTTGCGTAACCTGATCCATAACGGTGCCGTGCGTCTGGAAAACGCCGATGGCTCGTCTCTGAAAGCGGAAGAAGTGGAGGAGAACGCGCTGCAAAGCACAGATAAGTGGGTGTATGTGGTTGAGTCACAACGCCAGCCGAATGTTGACGTCTCGGTCGCCGTGGCGGCGCCGAGGCAAAAGTGGACATTCTTCGCCGCCGGAATGGGCACCATGCTGGTGGTCAGCCTGGCGACGGCGTATGGCTGGCACTCTCTGCACCGACCGGACCCGCAGTTGGCCCGGCTTGATGCTACCCTGGCCCCGCTGCCTCAGCCGCTGTCGGCGGCGCAGCTTCAAGCCCTGAAACCGCCTGCGTCTGCGGCTCAGTCCTATATCAACGCCACTCAACGTCAGCTGGCGCATCTGGAACGGCTCTCTCCTGACTGGACGCTGACCTACAGCCGTCAATTGCTGGAACAGGCGCAGACGCTGTGGCCTGAGCAGGCAACCCCATTGCAAAGCCAGTGGCAGCGGCAGATCAAAGCCTCTGCGCTGCCGACAGAAAAATTAAACGGCTGGCATCAGGGAATGACAACGCTCCAAAAACTGAGCGATCGGCTGAATGGACTTGATGAGCAGAAGGGCAAATACATGACTGTTAGCGAGCTGAAATCAGTGGTTTTTTCCACCATGCAGTCCTTTAATCAATCCATACCGGTCGAAGAGCAACTGCGTGTTTTGGCACAATATGCGGCTGGCGAACCTTTACCTGAAGCTGCCCGGTCTCAACTGGAAATGCATCTGAAGCAACTGATCGCTCGATATACGATGCTGGTTCAGCCTGAAATGTATCGCATCAATGAAAATAACATTAAGGAATAGTAGAGGGCGGAACGCTGTTTATCAGGGATTTTTAGTGAATTCGGCAGACGCCAGGAGAGGGGGATATGGTGTCCCCTGCAGGAATCGAACCTGCAACTAGCCCTTAGGAGGGGCTCGTTATATCCATTTAACTAAGGGGACGAAGCGGCACGAGTATAGCGTTTTTTGCTCATCCGGGTAAGAGCGGTGCCGCTTGACTGCTCAAACAGTCGCCATTCAGAGCTGTTTTTCCTCACGTTTCTGCTTTTTGGCCTCTTGGTCCGCTTTTAAACGAGCCTCTTCTTTGCGTTTATTGCTCATGTCGTTGCGAATTTGCGCGTGACTCATTAAGGCAAAGATAAACGTGCCGCCGAAAATATTGCCCGCCAGCGTGGGAAGCGCGAAGGGCCAGATAAAGTCACTCCAGTGCAGCGTGCCGTTGAAAACCAGATAGAGTATTTCTACGGAGCCCACCACAATATGGGTGGTGTCGCTAAGTGCGATCAGCCAGGTCATCAGGATGATAACCACGATTTTAGCCGCGCCGGCTGCGGGAAACATCCACACCATGGTCGCAATAAGCCAGCCAGAGATGATGGCATTGGCGAACATCTCCGTTGGGCTGTTTTTCATAACGTCGAGGCCTATCTTAATAAAGGCGTCCCGGGTCTCTTCTTTAAAGATAGGCATATACTCAAACGCCCAGGCGGCAAGACCGGTGCCGATCAGGTTGCCGAGCAGGACCACGCCCCACAGGCGCATCAGCAAGCCGACGTTACCCAGCGTCAGATTTTGCATGACCGGCAGGACGGCGGTGACGGTATTTTCGGTAAACAGCTGCTGGCGCGCCATAATGACGATGATAAAACCGAAGGTGTAGCCGAGGTTTTCGAGTAAATAACCGCCCGGTACGCCGTCCAGTTCGACATGAAAAATCCCTTTGGCGACCAACGACGCGCCCATCGATAACCCTGCGGCGATTGCCGACCACAGCAGTGCCATCGCGTCGCGCTCCATCTCTTTTTCGCCTTCCTGACGAATATGTTCATGAATTGCCATGGCACGAGAGGGGAGCCGGTCCTCATCGATTTCGATTTTTTCCCCGCTAAGCTTCTCTTCGCTTTCCACCTTGATGTCATCCATCATAATGTTCCTGAATAAAGAGGCGTATTGCTAAAGCGTAGCGGCTGCTGGCTTAATGGGCGGTGGATATATTCTGAAAGTGCAAAAATGGTAATATTTGTTTTTTTCTCGCCGTTAGAATATAAGCGCCACGGCGTGCTCTTTACCAGGCTATGATCAGATCAATAAAATTGGCTATATAGACATCGTCGGCGTGCTGTTACAATCACTTACACCTAAACAGGCGGATACGATTAAGGTCCGTCATGGATGGCAATCAGTGATAGCCATAATCACCAGGGAGACATTTATGAAGCTTCGCCTGTCGGCGCTTGCGCTCGGAACAACACTGCTGGTGGGCTGTGCAAGTTCCGGAACAGAACAGCAGGGGCGTTCTGACCCGTTTGAAGGTTTTAACCGTACGATGTACAGCTTCAACTTTGACGTGCTGGATCCGTACATTGTTCGCCCGGTCGCCGTCGCGTGGCGTGACTACGTTCCGCAGCCCGCGCGTAATGGCCTTGGCAACTTTACCAGCAACCTGGAAGAGCCGGCTATTATGGTCAACTCTTTCCTGCAAGGCGACCCGTACACGGGGATGGTTCACTTCACCCGCTTCTTCCTGAACACCATTCTGGGGATGGGCGGCTTTATTGACGTCGCCGGTATGGCAAACCCGAAACTGCAGCGCGTGCAACCGCACCGTTTCGGCAGCACGCTGGGGCACTATGGCGTAGGCTATGGCCCGTATCTGCAGCTTCCGTTCTACGGCAGCTTCACGCTGCGTGACGAAGGCGGCGACATGGTCGACACCACTTATCCGGTGCTCTCCTGGCTGACCTGGCCGATGTCTATCGGCAAGTGGATGGTTGAAGGCGTAGAGACGCGCGCTCAGCTTCTCGACTCCGACGGCCTGCTGCGTCAGTCTTCTGACCCGTACATTATGGTGCGTGAAGCCTACTTCCAGCAGCATGACTTTATCGCTAACGGCGGCAAGCTGAAGCCGGAAGAGAACCCAAATGCGCAGGCGATTGAGGGCGATCTGAAGGACATCGATTCAGAATAAAAAAAGGGTGAACCGCAAGGTTCACCCTTTTTGTCTTCACGTCTTAAGGATTAAAACGCGTAGTTCAGGTTCACGCCGTAGAGCCAGGCTTTACCTTCAGATTCGAAGCTGTACGGGCCTTCTTCGAACTTCACTTTCTGACCATGCATATAAGACACGCCGACGTCGACAGAGGCATCTTTATTAAACGCATAGGTTGTCCCGGCGCTCAGCCAGAAACGGTCCTGATCCGGAATTGAGATGGAGCGACGGTTTGCTGGAACCGGGCTGTCATCGAAAGCGATACCGGTACGGAAGGTCCAGTTATCGTCGTAATAATACGTGGTACCCAGCGCAATGCGGTAAGAGTCTTTAAAGCCTTCTTCTTTATAGAAGAGCGTCTCGCCGTTGCTGTTTTTCGCTTTCAGCTCCTGGAACTGGCTCCAGCTGGTGTACGCGATGCTGTAGTGAATTGCCCACTGCGGCGCAACGCGGTTGTAACCTGAAATTTCCCACATTTCCGGCAGGTTCAGATCCAGAGAGCCGTCGATGGTTCTGCCATCGGTGCCTGCTGGTAGCGGCAGGCTGGCGAACAGTGGACGGAACGCAGCTGGCAGGGATTGTGATGACGGCAGTGAGCTACGGTAGTCGCCGTCGAAGTCAATTTTAACTTCAGAACGGTAGGTGAAGCCGTAGCGGTTGTCTTTGTCTACTTCATACAGCAGACCGGCGTTCCAGCCGAAGCCCCACTCATCGCCTTTCAGACGGGCAATTTGCGTATCCGGCTGGATATTATTGGCATACCCAGCCGCGCCTTGCAGCGCCGGGCTCTGGGCAAAGCCAGGCCTCTGACTGATCTGGCCGGCAATCAGCTGGCCCAAATCGCCCGCGTAGCGTTCGAGCTTCGCTTTGGCATATACGGCGTTAAAGCCTAAACCGAAGCTGAAGTGGTTATTCAAACGGTAGGCACCGCTTAAATTCAGGTTGATGGTTTCAAGGTCGGTTTTCCCGCCCATTGAACCTGCGGCGTAGCTGTTATTAAACTCCGTCGCCAGACCATAGTTAGAGGTCACAGAAGCGCCCCAACCAAACTGATCGTTAATTGGAGCAACGTAGTGGAAGTTCGGTACCCAGGCGGTAGGCGCAATATTGTCCTGGCTGGCATCATTCAATGCCGATCTACCGGTAATGTTGACATCCGGGTCAACAAAAATTGCGCCCGCGGACAGCGTTGGGCGATCGAACATCATAATTAACGCCGGGTTACGGCTGGCGTTACCCGCGTCATCGGCGATAGCGCCTTCACCAGAATAGGCACGGCCCAGACCAGAGGACGAAAATTCATTAAGCTGGAAGCCCGCTGACCAGGCTTGGGTTGAAACAAGTGCCACTGCGACAGCAAGAGCGGACTTCGTGTAACGGGTTTTCTGGCTCATGACCATAACCTCATTGAGTTATTTTTATACAAACAATGTTACATGTAGTAACAGAAGCGCGAAGTGTAGGGGCTGGACTACGACAGAGAAATCAGACCAGTGACGAGAGTATAGGTCTGACCAGCTGGTATGTTGCAATATTGTTTATTAGATTTTTCTAAGATGTTGTTTGAAACGAGATCTGGTTGGCAAAAATGCGGGTTTGGTCATAGCGTCGGAATGCCGGAATTTGTTTTAGATCATTTTTAATTGTGATTTCGGTCACTTATCGCCTTGGATCACATTCTCGACTGGAGACGCACAAAGGGCGGGCGTAAAATAGGCGCATAGTTTATCTGGCACCCTGAGTGCACCAAACAGAGGAAATCTACGATGAGTAAATGTAGTGCTGATGAAACTCCGGTATGCTGCTGCATGGATGTTGGTACCATTATGGACAACTCCGACTGCACCGCATCTTACAGCCGCGTATTCGCCAACCGCGCAGACGCGGAAGAGACGCTGGCGGCGCTGACTGAAAAGGCGCGCGGCGTAGAATCCGAACCGTGCAAAATCACCGCCGACTTTAAAGACGTTGAAGGCGGCGTGCAGCTGGATATCGACTTTGTCTTTGCCTGCGAAGCAGAAACTCTGATTTTCCAGTTGGGCCTGCGTTAATCGCCCCTGCAAACCACTTGTCTATTAACGCCCCCGTTGCTGATGCAATGGGGGCGTTTTCTTTTCTGCTCAGTGTGTTTTAGCTCGCATTTTTTCCTCTCCCTGATTGGCTAAGTGTAAAAAATTAGTTAAGAATGTTATCAGGTCAGACCACTTGGTCGATTTCCGATAACAGGGGAGAGTTATGAGTCAGGCGTTACCACTAATCACCCGCCAGGGCGATCGCATTGCCATTGTCAGTGGGTTACGAACCCCTTTTGCCCGACAGGCGACGGCTTTTCACGGTATACCTGCCGTTGATTTAGGCAAAATGGTGGTGGGTGAAATGCTGGCGCGCAGCGAAATTCCCCCCGACGTTATTGAACAGCTTGTTTTTGGCCAGGTTGTGCAGATGCCGGCCGCGCCCAATATTGCCCGAGAGATTGTTCTCGGCACTGGGATGAACGTGCATACCGACGCCTACAGCGTCAGCCGCGCCTGCGCCACCAGCTTTCAGGCGGTGGCGAACGTAGCGGAAAGTCTGATGGCGGGGACCATTCGCGCGGGTATCGCCGGTGGGGCCGATTCCTCTTCTGTTCTGCCGATTGGCGTAAGTAAAAAGTTGGCCCGTGCGCTGGTTGATGCCAACAAAGCCCGTACCCTTGGCCAGAAGCTGAAACTTTTTTCTCAGCTGCGTCTGCGCGATCTGCTGCCGGTACCGCCTGCGGTGGCAGAGTATTCCACCGGGCTGCGTATGGGGGACACCGCCGAGCAGATGGCTAAAACCTACGGCATTACCCGCGAACAGCAGGATGCGCTGGCAAACCGGTCGCACCAACTGGCCGCGCAGGCCTGGGCGGCGGGTAAACTGACAGATGAAGTGATGACTGCCTACGTGCCTCCCTACCGCAATCCGTTGGAACAGGACAACAATATTCGCGCTAACTCTACGCTGGCGGATTACGCCAAACTGCGTCCGGCGTTCGACCGCCAGCATGGCACCGTCACGGCGGCCAACAGTACGCCATTAACCGACGGCGCGGCGGCGGTGATTCTGATGACGGAATCGCGTGCGAAAGAGCTGGGGCTGACGCCGCTGGGTTATCTGCGTAGCTACGCCTTTACCGCTATTGATGTCTGGCAGGATATGCTGCTGGGGCCGGCATGGTCTACGCCGCTGGCGCTGGATCGCGCAGGGCTAACTTTCTCCGACCTGACGCTGATTGATATGCACGAAGCCTTTGCTGCGCAAACGCTGGCGAACATTCAGTGCCTGGCCAGCGAAAAATTTGCCCGCGAGGTGCTGGGGCGCAGCCAGGCAACTGGCGAAATTGAAGAGAGCAAATTTAACGTACTGGGCGGCTCCATCGCCTACGGACATCCGTTTGCGGCAACCGGCGCGCGTATGATCACCCAAACGCTCAATGAGCTGCGCCGTCGCGGTGGCGGCTTCGGGTTAGTCACTGCCTGTGCGGCTGGTGGATTAGGCGCGGCGATGGTTCTGGAGGCTGAATAATGGACGCGATGAAATCGGCATTTACCTTCACCGTGCGCCCGGACAATGTGGCGGTCGTCACGATCGACGTACCTGATGAAAAGATGAATACCCTGAAAGCGGAGTTTGGCGGTCAGGTGCGCGCCATCCTCAAACAAATTCGGGACAACAAAACGTTGCAGGGCGTGGTATTTATCTCCGCCAAGCCCGACAACTTTATTGCCGGGGCCGACATTAATATGATTGGCCGCTGTCAAAGCGCCCAGCAAGCCGAGTCGCTGGCGCGTCAGGGGCAGCAGGTGATGGCGGAAATTCAAAGCCTGTCGATTCCGGTGGTGGCGGCGATTCACGGGGCTTGCCTTGGCGGCGGTCTCGAGCTGGCGCTGGCCTGCCATGCGCGCATCTGTTCCGACGATGGGCGGACGGTGTTGGGGCTACCGGAAGTGCAGTTGGGTCTGCTGCCGGGGTCCGGCGGCACTCAGCGGTTACCGCGTTTGATTGGCGTCAGTACCGCGCTGGACATGATTTTGACCGGCAAACAGCTTCGCGCACGTCAGGCGCTGAAAGTGGGGCTGGTGGATGAGGTTGTGCCGCGTTCGATTTTGCTCGACGCCGCTGCGGAATATGCGCGTAAAGCGCATCATGAACATCGCCGTCTGTCGGTGCGCGATCGTATTCTGGCGGGGCCGTTGGGGCGTCATCTGCTGTTCAGCATGGCGGCAAAGAAAACCGCGCAGAAGACGCAGGGCAACTATCCGGCAACGGATAAAATTCTCAAGGTGATTGAAACCGGGCTGGCGCACGGCGCCAGCAGCGGCTACGAGGCGGAAGCTCGCGCCTTTGGCGAGCTGGCGATGACGCCGCAGTCGCGTGCGCTACGCAGTATTTTCTTTGCCAGTACGGATATCAAAAAAGATCCTGGCGCCAGCGTTGCGCCTGGCCCGCTGGGCTCGGTCGGTGTATTGGGCGGCGGCCTGATGGGCGGCGGTATTGCCTACGTTACCGCCATTAAGGGCAAGCTGCCGGTGCGTATTAAGGATATCAACGCCAACGGGATCAACCATGCGTTGAAATACAGCTGGGATCAACTGGAGCAAAAAGTACGTCGTCGCCATCTGAAACCTGCCGAGCGCGACGCGCAGTTAGCGCTGATTTCCGGTAGCCTCGACTACCGTGGTTTTGCTCATCGTGACCTCGTGATTGAGGCGGTTTTTGAAGACCTCGCGCTCAAGCAGAAGATGGTGGGTGAGGTTGAACACTATTGCGCTCCTCACACTATTTTTGCTTCAAATACCTCTTCTTTGCCCATTGGCGATATTGCTGCCCAGGCACAGCGCCCTGAGCAGGTGATTGGATTACACTTTTTCAGCCCGGTAGAGAAAATGCCTCTTGTGGAGGTCATCCCGCATGCGGGGACGTCTGAACAGACGATCGCAACGACCGTTAAGCTCGCGAAAAAACAGGGTAAAACGCCGATTGTGGTCGCCGATAAAGCCGGATTCTACGTAAACCGTATTCTCGCCCCGTACATCGCCGAAGCCATGCGCATGCTTGTTGACGGTGAACGTGTGGAAGACATTGATAATGCATTGGTTAAATTTGGTTTCCCGGTTGGGCCCATTCAGCTACTGGATGAAGTGGGTATCGATACGGGCACGAAAATTCTCCCTGTGCTGGAAGCGGCCTACGGCGAACGTTTTAGCGCCCCTGCAACGTTGATTCAGGCAATTTTGAATGACGATCGCAAAGGCAGAAAAAATGGCCGTGGTTTCTATCTTTATGGTGTAAAAGGGCGTAAAAGCAAGAAACAGGTGGATACCGCGGTCTACGCCCTCGCGGGCATGTCGGCGCGTAACGCCCGCTGCTCGGCAGAGCAGATTGCCGAACGTTGCGTGATGCTGATGCTTAATGAGGCGGCACGCTGTGTTGATGAAGGCATCATCCGTAGCGCGCGCGATGGCGACATCGGCGCGGTGTTTGGTATTGGTTTCCCACCGTTCCTCGGTGGCCCGCTCCGCTATATGGATTCGCTTGGCGCGGGTGAAGTGGTTGCCAGACTGCAACGACTGGCCGGTCTGTATGGGCCGCGCTTTGCGCCGTGCGATGCGCTTTTACAGCGGGCGGAGCGGGGAGAGACCTTTTGGCCCAGGGATGAACAGATTCCATGAATGGCTGTCAAAGTAGGTGAACCCTGATGAATCGCAAGGTTTCTGGCTATTTTGTAAACAGATGTTGACTATACTTACGCCAGTAAGGTAAAAATCAGCGTTTCATTCAGTGAATGGATAAGGCACAATGCCCGGCTACCGCGTCACCCTCAGGGTGACGCTGGTGCTTCTGGTTAACAAAAGCGGTGCAATATGCAAGTGTTTATTATGCGTCACGGCGACGCTGCCCTCGATGCAGCCAGTGACTCGGTTCGTCCCCTGACCGGTTGTGGTTGTGATGAATCTCGTCAGATGGCAACCTGGTTGAAAAACCAAAAAGTGGATATCGGTCGCGTTCTGGTGAGCCCATATCTGCGTGCGGAACAGACGCTGGAAGTGGTAGGGGAATGTATGAACCTGCCAAAAGAGGTGGATGTTTTGCCCGAGTTGACGCCGTGCGGCGATATCGGTCTGGTCAGCGCCTATCTCGGGGCATTAGCGAATGAAGGCGTGTCATCGGTGCTGGTGATTTCTCACCTGCCGTTGGTGGGTTACCTGGTCGCTGAGCTCTGCCCTGGCGAAGTTCCGCCAATGTTCACCACCTCCGCCATTGCCAGCGTCACCCTCGACGCTAACGGTAAAGGCACCCTGAACTGGCAAATGAGTCCCTGCAATCTCAAAATGGCCAAAGCGATTTAACGCGATCGCCATCTGTGCCTTCTCTGTAGGCCGGATGGCGCTGCGCTTATCCGGCCTACGTCGACTTACGGCAGCTCCGGCGGCAGCCACTCTTCTACTTCAATCAGCACCAGCAGCGCGGCGTCGCCGCCATACTCCTTCGATGCCTGATGAAAGGCCATCACGTGCGGATGTTGGGCCAGCCACAGCGGCGTCTGCTGTTTGAGAATATGTTTACCGTGACCATGCATGACGCAGGCACAGAACACATGTTCGCGGCGGCAGGCGGCGATCAGCGCGCCCAGTTCCTGCTTGGCCTGCATCTGCGTTAAGCCGTGTAGATCGAGGAACAGCTCGGGCGAGTAGTCGCCGCGACGTAGCTTCTTCAGCTCAAAATGGCTGACATCCTGGCGCACGTATTTTACCGGCCCGTTAGTATTGAGCAGCGGCTGGAATTCGTCGGAAAAATAGTGGCTGTTGTCCGCCTGCTCCTGCAATAAACGTTTAGGCGGCACTTCGCTGATTTTCTTACGCTGCGGGCGGTGGACAATGGTGTCCTGCTTTATTTTGCGCGTGCCCGTCATCAGCTGCTGGAAGAGCGCCTGATCCTCCTCGCTCAATGAGTTTTTGTTTTTCATCGATTCTTCTCAAATTCGCATTTTTATCTAGTTTACCTTTTCGTTGTCCTTCCTGCAGCGAAAACGCTTTTTTCCCCGCGCCCTACGCAAGAATGCTGATTTATCGCCGTCTTCATGGCAAACTAGCCGCCGAATTTACCCCGACGCATGCCCTGGAGGACAACGTGGATAAGATTTTTGTTGAAGAAGCAGTCAATGAGCTGCACACCATTCAGGACATGCTGCGCTGGGCGGTAAGCCGCTTTAGCGCGGCCGAAATCTGGTACGGTCACGGAACCGATAACCCGTGGGATGAAGCCGTCCAGCTGGTATTGCCGACGCTGTACCTGCCGCTCGATATTCCGGAAGATATGCGCAACGCGCGCCTGACCACCAGTGAAAAACAGCTGATCGTCGAGCGCGTGATTCGTCGCGTCAACGAGCGTATCCCGGTAGCTTACCTGACCAATAAAGCCTGGTTCTGCGGCCATGAATTCTACGTTGACGATCGCGTGCTGGTGCCGCGCTCGCCGATTGGCGAGCTGATCAACAATCGCTTTGCCGGCCTGATTAACCATCGTCCTGAGCATATTCTCGATATGTGCACCGGCAGCGGCTGCATCGCGATTGCCTGCGCCTATGCCTTCCCGGAAGCGGAAGTTGACGCTATCGACGTCTCCACCGACGCGCTGGCCGTGACCGAATACAACATCGAAGAACACGGCATGATCCACAACGTCACGCCGATCCGCTCCGATCTGTTCCGTGACGCGCCCCAGTTGCAGTACGACCTGATCGTCACTAACCCGCCGTACGTGGACGAAGAAGATATGTCCGATCTGCCGTCAGAATATCGCCACGAGCCCGAGCTGGGCCTGGCCTCCGGTTCCGATGGTCTGCACCTGACCCGCCGTATCCTCGGCTGCGCGCCGGATTATCTGACCGACGACGGCATTCTGATTTGTGAAGTGGGTAACAGCATGGTACATCTGATGGACCAATATCCGGATGTTCCGTTCACCTGGCTTGAGTTTGATAACGGCGGTGACGGCGTCTTTATGCTGACCAAAGCGCAGTTGGTTGCCGCGCAGAACCACTTCGGGCAGTACAAAGACTGATTTATCCAGCACGCAACAACAGAACAACGATAACGGAGCCGTGATGGCAGGAAATACAATTGGACAACTCTTTCGCGTAACCACCTTTGGCGAGTCGCACGGCCTGGCGCTGGGCTGCATCGTTGACGGCGTGCCGCCCGGCATTCCGTTAACCGAAGCGGATCTTCAGCACGACCTGGACCGTCGTCGCCCGGGCACGTCGCGCTACACCACCCAACGTCGCGAACCGGATCAGGTGAAAATCCTCTCTGGCGTATTCGAAGGCGTGACCACCGGCACCAGTATCGGCCTGCTGATTGAAAACACCGATCAGCGCTCGCAGGACTACGGCGCCATTAAGGACGTCTTCCGTCCGGGGCACGCCGATTACACCTACGAGCAGAAATACGGCCTGCGTGACTATCGCGGCGGCGGACGTTCTTCCGCCCGTGAAACGGCGATGCGCGTGGCGGCAGGGGCGATTGCCAAGAAATTCCTCGCGGCGAAGTTTGGTATCGTCATTCGCGGCTGCCTGACCCAGATGGGCGATATTCCGCTGGCGATCAAAGACTGGGAGCAGGTTGAACAGAACCCGTTCTTCTGCCCGGATCCGGACAAAATCGACGCCCTGGATGAACTGATGCGCGGCCTCAAAAAAGAGGGCGACTCCATTGGCGCGAAGGTCACCGTCGTGGCCGACGGCGTACCGGCGGGCCTCGGAGAGCCGGTATTCGATCGTCTGGACGCGGACATTGCCCATGCGCTGATGAGCATCAACGCGGTGAAAGGCGTGGAAATTGGCGACGGTTTTGAAGTGGTCAAACTGCGCGGCAGCGAAAACCGCGACGAAATTACCAAAGCCGGTTTCCAGAGCAACCATGCGGGCGGTATTCTGGGCGGTATCAGCAGCGGCCAGCAGATTGTGGCCAATATTGCGCTGAAGCCGACTTCGAGCATTACCGTTCCGGGCAAGACGATCGATCGCTTTGGCGAGGAAGTCGAGATGATCACCAAAGGTCGTCACGATCCTTGTGTGGGTATCCGCGCGGTGCCGATCGCTGAAGCGATGCTAGCAATCGTGCTGATGGATCACTTTATGCGCCAACGCGCGCAAAACGCCGATGTGACGACCTCAATTCCACGCTGGTAAACATGAGAAAAACCGTTATTGCGCTGCTGGCTCTGGTGGCCAGCAGCACCGCGCTGGCGGCAACGCCGTGGCAAAAAATCACGCAACCTATTAACGGTAGCGCCCAGTCTATCGGGGCGTTTGCTAACGGCTGTATCGTCGGTGCCGAAGCGCTGCCGTTGCAGTC
The DNA here is from genome assembly GCF_028069715.1 of Kluyvera sp. Awk 3. NCBI lineage: Bacteria > Pseudomonadati > Pseudomonadota > Gammaproteobacteria > Enterobacterales > Enterobacteriaceae > Kluyvera > Kluyvera sp. Awk 3. Next base: position 39,536 of record NZ_JANEWH010000012.1, read on the forward strand.
GGAAACCTACCAGGTGATGCGTACCGATCAGCGCCGCTACTTTGGCCATCCCGATCTGGTGCAGTTTATCCAGCGTCTGGGCCGTAACGTGCAGCAGCACGGAATGGGGACGATGCTGATTGGCGACATGGGGATGCCAGCGGGCGGGCGCTTTAACGGCGGACACGCCAGCCACCAGAGTGGTCTGGATGTCGATATTTTCCTGCAATTACCGAAAACGCGCTGGAGCTCGTCGCAGTTGCTGAAGCCGCAGGCGCTGGATTTGGTCCGCGCCGACGGTAAAGGCGTGTCGCCTGCGCTATGGAAACCGGAGATTGGTCAACTGATCAAGCTGGCGGCGCAAGACAGCGAGGTGACGCGCATTTTCGTCAACCCGGCGATTAAACAACAGCTGTGCCTGGAAGCCGGCAGCGATCGCGACTGGCTGCGTAAAGTGCGCCCGTGGTTCCAGCACCGCGCCCACATGCACGTCCGGCTGAAATGCCCGGCCAACAGCTTCGAGTGTGAAGAGCAGGCGCCACCGCCTGCGGGCGACGGCTGCGGCGCTGAGCTGCAAAGCTGGTTCGAACCGCCAAAACCTGGCACCACCAAACCTGTGAAGAAGACGCCTCCACCGTTGCCGCCTTCCTGCCAGGCGCTACTGGATGAACACGTACTCTGATGGACAGTTTCTCCGCGTTATTTATGGTTGAGCCGCTGATGCTGGTGGCGCTTTTTTTCATCGCCATTCTGGCGGGCTTTATTGACTCTCTGGCGGGCGGCGGCGGTTTGCTGACCGTCCCGGCGCTAATGGCTGCGGGCATGCCGCCCGCGCAGGCGCTGGCGACCAATAAGCTCCAGGCCTGCGGCGGCTCGCTTTCCGCCTCGCTGTACTTCATTCGCCGCAAGGTGGTGAATCTGGCCGATCAGAAGCTCAATATTTTGATGACCTTCATTGGTTCAATGAGCGGCGCGCTGCTGGTACAGCACGTGCAGTCTGACGTTCTGCGCCAGATCCTGCCGATTCTGGTGATTGGCATTGGTCTCTATTTCCTGTTGATGCCAAAGCTTGGCGAAGCAGACCGTCAGCAGCGTCTGTACGGCCTGCCGTTTGCGCTGGTGGCCGGCGGCTGCGTGGGCTTTTATGACGGTTTCTTCGGACCCGGCGCGGGCTCATTTTACGCGCTGGCATTCGTCACGCTGATGGGCTTTAATCTTGCCAAATCCACGGCACACGCCAAAGTGCTGAACGCGACGTCAAATATCGGCGGGCTGCTGCTGTTTATTCTTGGCGGCAAGGTCATCTGGGCAACTGGCTTTGTGATGATGATTGGCCAATTTTTCGGCGCGCGCATGGGCTCGCGCTTAGTGTTAAGCAAAGGGCAGTCGCTCATTCGCCCAATGATCGTCATTGTTTCGGCGGTTATGAGCGCCAAGCTGCTCTACGACAGCCATGGACAGGAAATCCTTCAGTGGTTAGGGATGAGCTAATGACAAAGACGCATGACTACCAGCAGTTGATCGCCATCTTCGATGAATGCTTTGCCGACGAGTTTAATACTCGTCTGATTAAAGGCGACGACGAACCCATCTATCTTCCGGCAGATGACGAAGTGCCTTACAACCGTATCGTTTTCGCTCACGGTTTTTTTGCCAGCGCGCTGCACGAAATTTCTCACTGGTGTATTGCCGGCAAGGCGCGCCGGCAGCAGGTTGATTTTGGTTACTGGTACTGTCCGGACGGGCGCGATGCTAAAACCCAAGGGCAGTTTGAAGACGTCGAGGTAAAACCGCAGGCCTTTGACTGGCTGTTCTGCGTGGCGGCGGGCTTCCCGTTCAACGTTAGCTGCGACAACCTCGAAGGTGATTTTGAGCCGGATCGTATCGCCTTTCAGCGGCGTGTTCACGCGCAGGTGATGACCTATCTTGACGAGGGCATTCCGCCGCGCCCGGCCAAATTTATCCAGGCCCTACAGAATTATTACCAGACGCCGAGCCTAACGGCGGAACACTTCCCATGGCCGGAGGATCTCTAAGCCATGTTACAGAAAGAGGAAAGAAGATGATCGCGGAGTTTGAAGCACGCATTCTGGCGTTAATTGATGAAATGGTGGAACACGCCAGTGATGATGAGCTGTTTGCCAGCGGTTATCTGCGCGGTCACCTGACGCTGGCGGTTGCCGAGCTGGATGAAAGCGAAGCGCACTCGGCAGAAGCGCTGTATCGCAACGTGACCCAGAGTCTGGAAACGGCCATTGGCGCGGGCGAACTGTCGCCGCGCGACCAGGCGTTGGTCAAGGAGATGTGGGACAGCCTTTACCAGCAGGCTTCCCGCTAAGCCAGTTTGCCCGGTATCGCTGCCGGGCAAATCTCCTCACTTACTTCACCGCCTTTCCCTTCAGCAGTTTTCGAACCCACAAACGATTTGGATTCAGGCCTGCCAGCGTTTGCGCGTCCAACGGCAGCGGTTCATTGCTCATCTGCGCCGCCAGCACTTCTGCGGTTAACGGCGCAGAGCATAGCCCTCGCGACCCAAGGCCGCCAAGCATAAACAGCTCGGGATAGATTGGCGCGGCACTTGCCGTCTCTGGACTTTCGTTCAGCGTGGCGTATTCGGCAAGCGTGGCGGCATAATCCGGCACGTTGCCAACCATCGGCAGATGATCGCGCGTGGCGCAGCGCACGCCGCAGCGGGCATCGTTAGCGCTGACATCAACCTCCTGCGGCCACGTCTGCTGTGGGAAACAGTCCAGCAGACGCTGGCGGTTATGCTGCTGATCGTCCTCGTTGAAGGTCATCTCGCGCTGGCCGCGATGATAGCTGGCGCCGATACAGTGCTGCTGATTATTCGGATTCTGCGGCGTGAGATAGCCGTCGTAGCACAGCACCTGTTCAAGCTTTGAGAGGCTTGCGCTGGTCGGAATATGGCTCACCTGGCCACCAACGGCGTATACCGGTAATGCTTCGGTTTGCGCGAACTGATTGATGTTGTGGCCGTTTGCCAGCACGACGCACGGGGCGATGCTTGTCTCTCCGTCGCTGAATGCCAGCTGCCAGCCATCGTCCTGCCGGGTGAGGGTTGTCAGCGTTTTCCCCCAGTGCGCCTGTAACCCTTGCTGGCGCGCCAGTTCAAATACGCCTGCGGTGAGCTGCGCCGGGCATAACCAACCGCCCAGCGGGTACTGAATCCCCCCGCAGCCGGTCTCCAGGCCGATACTGGCTCGAACTTCTTGCGCCGTGACCGCGCGGGCGATCTCTTCGGGCAGGCCCAGCGTCAGCATTTGGGCAATCTTCTGGGCGCTTTTTTCATCCCAGCCAAGCTGCGTGACGCCGCACCATTGATGGTCGAAGTCGATGGGTAGCGTATCGTACAGGCGACGGGCATAGAGATAGGCTGCGGGGAAGAACTGCGCCAGCGCCGCGTCGTGGGCGCTCAACAATGGATAGAGCGCCCCCTGGCGGTTGCCAGATGCGCCTAGTGCGGGTTCAGCATCGGCGCAGTAGAGCGTTACCGACCAGCCGCGGCGCAGTAGGGCGAGCGAGAGCAGGGCGCTGGCAATGCCGCCGCCGATAATCGCGGCTTCCCGTGCCTGGCTACCGCTACGCGCAAACCACGGCGTACGGGTGGCGTCGGGCTGGGGGGCCATCATTTCACCGACCAGCATTTCGCGCTTACGGCCAAAACCTTTGCTCTTGCGCATGGTGAATCCGGCTTCCTGTAGCCCACGACGCACAAAGCCCGCCGAGGTAAAGGTCGCCAGGGTGCCTCCCGTGCGGGCAGTGCGAGCCATGGCGGCAAACAACGCGGGCGTCCACATATCCGGATTTTTGGCCGGAGCAAAGCCGTCGAGGAACCAGGCGTCTACCTGCTGATTGAAGGTATCGTCGAGCTTATCGGTCAGCTCATTGATATCGCCGAACCACAGGTCCAGCGTCACGCGCCCTTCATCGAGCAGCAGGCGATGACATCCCGCCAGCGGCAACGGCCACTGCGCCTGAAGCTGCTCTGCCCAGGGTGCCAGCTCCGGCCAGTGCTGATGCGCCAGACGCAAATCGTCGGCCTTCAGCGGAAATTTTTCAAAACTGACAAAATGTAATCTTTGTAGCGTAGCGTCAGGATGCTGACGGCGGAATGCGTCAAAAGCTTGCCATAGCGTCAGGAAATTGAGACCGGTGCCAAAGCCGCTTTCTGCTACCACGAAAAGTGGATGTGGGTGCAGGGGGAAGCGTACCTCTATCTGGTTACCCCCGAGAAAAACGTAGCGGGTCTCCTCCAGACCGTTATCGTTGGAGAAATAGACGTCGTCAAAATCTCGGGAAACAGGTGTACCCTCACTGTTAAATTCGAGGTTGGCTGATTGTATGGCGTTTTGTTTCACGTAAGTTACTCGCGCGGCAAGGAGTCTGCCGATCTTAACGATGAGCGTCCGCAGGCGCAAATTTCTGCATAAATTTGCTGATCGGACTTGTTCGGCGTACAAGTGTACGCTATCTTGCGACTCGAAACTTTAAAATAGTGATGACTTACAGAGGTATTGAATGAAACGTGCAGTGATTACTGGCCTGGGCATCGTTTCCAGCATCGGTAGCAACCAGCAGGAAGTCCTGGCATCTCTGCGTGAAGGACGCTCGGGGATCACTTTCTCTCAAGAGTTCAAAGATTCTGGGATGCGTAGCCACGTCTGGGGTAACGTCAAACTGGACACCACGGGTCTGATCGACCGTAAAGTGGTCCGTTTCATGAACGATGCCTCTATCTATGCTTATCTCTCCATGCAGCAGGCGGTTGAAGACGCTGGCCTGAAAGCAGAAGACTACCAGAACAACCCGCGCGTGGGCCTGATTGCCGGTTCCGGCGGTTCCTCCCGTGCGCAGGTATTTGGCGCAGACGCGATGCGCAGCCCGCGCGGCCTGAAAGCGGTTGGCCCGTACGTGGTCACCAAAGCGATGGGTTCTGCGGTTTCCGCGTGCCTCGCAACCCCGTTCAAAATCCACGGTGTGAACTACTCTATCAGCTCAGCTTGCGCCACTTCCGCGCACTGCATCGGTAATGCGGTAGAACAGATTCAACTGGGCAAACAGGACATCGTGTTTGCTGGCGGCGGTGAAGAACTGGGCTGGGAAATGGCCTGTGAGTTCGACGCGATGGGCGCACTGTCCACCAAATACAACGAAACCCCAGAAAAAGCCTCCCGTACCTATGACGCGCATCGTGATGGTTTCATCATCGCAGGCGGCGGCGGTATGGTTGTGGTTGAAGAACTGGAACACGCGCTGGCACGTGGCGCGCATATCTATGCAGAAATCGTTGGCTACGGTGCAACCTCCGATGGCGCAGACATGGTTGCTCCATCCGGCGAAGGCGCGGTGCGCTGCATGAAGATGGCGATGCACGGCGTTGACACCCCGATCGACTACCTGAACTCTCACGGTACCTCCACTCCGGTAGGCGACGTGAAAGAACTGGGCGCTATCCGTGAAGTGTTCGGCGACAACAGCCCGGCTATCTCCGCAACGAAAGCGATGACCGGTCACTCTCTGGGCGCCGCTGGCGTACAGGAAGCGATCTACTCTCTGCTGATGCTGGAACACGGCTTTATCGCCCCGAGCATCAACATTGACGAGATGGACGAGCAGGCGGCTGGCCTGAACATCGTCACTGAACCGACCGATCGCAAACTGACCACCGTGATGTCCAACAGCTTCGGCTTTGGCGGCACCAACGCCACGCTGGTGATGCGTAAGCTGTAATTTTTACGGCGGATAAGAAAAAGGAGCCTTCTGGCTCCTTTTTTTATGCGTTGACAACGGCCTGAAAGAACAGGCAAACTCGCGGCTCAACATTATCATCATGATAATGCGTAAGCGTTTAACGTCATCCGACGCACCTTAATCCTGATCGCCAGGTAGAGGGGGCGTGGCTACAGATCCTCGCCTTACTCAGCATTCGGAGTAAAGCATGACCGCAGTAACTCAAACTGAAAGTACTTCTTCATCCAACGTGTCGCTTTTTCGCATCGCGTTCGCGGTGTTTTTGACCTATTTAACCGTCGGTATTCCGCTGCCGGTCATTCCGCTATTTGTTCACCAGGAACTGGGCTACGGTAACACCATGGTGGGTATCGCCGTCGGCATCCAGTTTTTCGCCACGGTATTAACCCGTGGCTACGCCGGGCGTCTTGCCGATCAGTACGGCGGCAAGCGTTCTGCCCTGCAGGGCATGTTTGCCTGTGCCTTTGCCGGGGCGGCGTGGCTTGGCGCGGCGCTGTTGCCGGTGGATACGATGGTCAAATTTGGCCTGTTGATTGTCGGGCGCTTAATTCTTGGCTTCGGTGAAAGCCAATTGCTGACCGGCACGCTCACCTGGGGGATGGGGCTGGTTGGCCCGAAGCGTTCCGGTAAAGTGATGTCGTGGAACGGGATGGCGATTTTTGGCGCGCTGGCGGCCGGTGCGCCGTTGGGGCTGTATATCAACAGCCGCTATGGCTTTGCCGTGCTGGCTGGCGTCACGATGGCGTTGCCTTTACTGGCCTGGGCCTTTAACGGCTCGGTGCGTAAGGTGGCGGCGATGGCCGGGGAACGTCCGTCGTTGTTCAGCGTGATTGGCCTTATCTGGAAACCGGGCTTGGGGCTGGCGCTACAGGGCGTGGGCTTTGCGGTGATTGGCACTTTCGTCTCACTGTACTTTGTCAGCAAAGGCTGGTCGATGGCGGGCTTCACCCTGACGGCCTTCGGTGGCACCTTTGTGTTGGTGCGCATTTTGTTTGGCTGGATGCCTGACCGCTTTGGCGGCGTGAAGGTGGCGGTCGGCTCACTGCTGGTGGAAACCGTTGGCTTGCTGCTGCTGTGGCTGGCGCCCGACGCATGGTATGCGCTGGCCGGCGCGGCTTTAACCGGGGCCGGTTGCTCGCTGATTTTCCCGGCGCTGGGGGTGGAAGTGGTGAAGCGCGTGCCGCAGCAGGTACGTGGGACGGCGCTCGGTGGCTATGCCGCGTTCCAGGACATCGCGCTCGGCGTCTCCGGGCCGCTGGCGGGCATGCTGGCCACCTCGTTCGGCTATGCGTCCGTGTTTCTCGGCGGAGCCATTGCCGCCATACTGGGAATTGGCGTCACGCTGTGGTCGTTCCGCAAATAGCGTTTATCGGCTGGCTCTGCGCACCTGCGAGCCGGTCGTCGCTTTGCGCGGCAGAAAATATTTCACCTGGAACTCGAACATGTTGGTGTAGAGAATGGAGTAATCGATAGGGTTTTGCTGCTCATCGACGGCCTGAGTCTGCATCCTGACTATCGGATCCAGCGCACTAATGTGCAGGAGCTGCGCTACCTCTGGCGACGGCAAAATCGGCTGGATAGATTCATAACAACCCAGAATTTTCACCCCACACTCATTTTCGATATAGGCAAATTTGGAGTTCTTCATGTGGGCGATCGTCAGGTCGGGAAAACGGCTGGCGGAAAGCCAGGTTTCCTCCACCTGCATGGCGATATTGTCGATAAAGCGCAGCCTTTTGGCGTAATAAACCGGTTCGCCGTGGCTGACTCTCAGACTGGTGGCAATATCGTCCGATGCGCGCTGAAGCTCAAACTTCAGGATCTGACTCGTGGGTGTTTTACCTTCATTGCGGGCAATTTCAGTAAAGCTGTCGAGGTGCGTCAGCGACGCCTGAAAATGTTTGTTCCGCAGGTAGGTTCCCGAACCGTGCCGCCGTTCAATCATCCCTTCCTCTTCCAGCGTTTTTAACGCCTTGCGTAAGGTATTGCGCGAAACATCATAAAGCGCCGCCAGCTCTTTTTCCGAGGGGAGAAGATCGCCCACATTGTAGATTGAGCTGTTTAATCTGTTTTTCAGCAAATTTATGATGTTCTGATATACCACTTTTGAACCTCCTTAAATCCTTTTTAAACAACTGGTTATAAAATCACTTTGGCGACGACGGGCCAACACGTTCATCTATTTCCCGATTATTGAACAACTTAGGCATGGTTAACTGTGATCGAAATACGGGTTACGAAAATTAACAATAATTAAAGTGATCGTCAATTAATGACCTTTTTACCAATATTCTCGCCAGATATGAGAAATGGTGCAGTTATTAAATGAATTATGCCTAATCATTTTATTTTAAATTTAAGGGTTCACTATGGGTTTAATGAATTCATTTGAACGAGGGATGGAAAAAATCCTTGTTCCGGTTGCGATAAAATTGAATTCGCAGATACACGTTTCGGCTATTCGGGATGCTTTTATTTTGTCATTCCCGATAGTCATGGCCAGCTCGCTGATTATCCTTATCAACTTTGCCATTCTCTCGCCGGATGGTTTTATCGCCAGTATTTTACATTTAGGCACCTTATTCCCTAATCTGGCCGACGCGCAGCAAATTTTTACGCCGGTGATGAACGGTTCGGTCAATATTATGGCTGTGCTGATTACTTTCCTCGTGGCGCGCAATATGGCGATCAGCTATCAGCAGGATGACTTGCTGTGCGGCCTGACGGCAATTGGCGCGTTCTTCGTGGTGTATACTCCGTATGTGATTATTGACGGCCAGGCCTATCTCACCACCAAATATCTCGGGCCTCAGGGGCTGTTTGTGGCGGTGATTGTGGCGCTGATTTCCAGCGAAATATTCTGTCGCCTGGCCCGAAACCCGAAGGTGGCTATCACCATGCCCGACGCGGTACCGCCGGCGGTGGCGCGCTCTTTTAAGGTGCTATTACCTATCTTTTTCGTGATGATCTTCTTCTCGGTGTTGAACTACCTGCTATCAAAAATCTCGCCAAACGGGCTGAACGATCTTATCTACACCCTGATTCAGGCGCCGCTAAAGGATATGGGCACCAATATCTTTACCGTGTTGATTCTCGGGCTGGTGGCTAACTTCCTGTGGATCCTCGGTATTCATGGGCCGAATACGGTTGCCGCCATTCGCGAAACCATTTTCTCAGAAGCAAACCTGGAGAACCTGTCGTATGCCGCCTCCCACGGTTCAACCTGGGGGGCGCCGTATCCGATTACCTGGACCGGCATCAACGATGCCTTCGCCAACTGCGGCGGCTCCGGGATGACGCTGGGCCTGCTGCTGGCCATTTTTATCGCCTCTCGCCGGAAGGACTACCGCGACTTAGCGAAAATGGCCTTTGTGCCAGGCCTGTTCAACATTAACGAACCGGTGATGTTCGGCCTGCCGATCGTACTGAACCCGATTCTGGTGATCCCGTTTATTCTGGTGCCGTTCGTCAACTCACTGATTGGCTATTTCTTTATCACGCTGGAGATTATTCCGCCGATTGCCTATGCGGTACCGTGGACGACGCCGGGGCCGCTGATCGCCTTCTTCGGCACCGGCGGCAACTGGATGGCGCTATTTGTTGGCGTATTGTGTCTGGTGGTGGCGACGCTTATCTATCTGCCGTTCGTGATTGCCGCGAATAAAGTGAATATGTCAGCAGCAGAACAGAATACATAACGTCCTGGTGTGGATATTCCTTCGCTCTGCAATAGCCGCCGCGGAGTGGGGGATTATCAGGGGAAGTGATGCTCTGGCTGGCAATATTATTCCAATAACCCAGGGACGTGAGTCAATTCAGACGTCACGACCTGGGTTTTTAATTTTCGGAACAGGAATCTTCTTGCTGACCACCATAAGGCGGAGAGGAGGGCGCTGAACTTACAGCACCAGCCACAGCAGCATCGCCACGACAACCAGCACCACCAGGGCCAGCCCCGGACGTGCGGATAGCGATTTCAGCGTGGTGATAACCGGCGCGAACGGCGCGTAGATTGGCTGAAGATCGCGCGCTTCCAGGGTATGGGCGTGGGCCACGCGCTCGCGCTCGATACGTTTAAGGAACAGCAGATTCAGCAATTCCTGCACCTGCACCTGGGTCAGCACTGTCTGCGGGGTGGCGTTCCAGTTTTGCTGGGCGAAATCGCGAAGCGCTTGTCCTTCCTGCGGCTCCAGCGGTTGTTTGAGCGCTGCCTGCAAAACGTTGAGCGTTGGGGCAGGATGCGTACTGAGGGTCAGGCGCGCCTGCAGTAGCGTGACCAGCGCGTTAAAGTGTTTCGCGGGTAACGGGTCGCCGGACTTCACGCCGGAAAGCTCAAGCAGCGACTGCCAGATCAGCTTGGTAGAGTCGCCAGTGGCGGCGGAAACCTTAGTCACCAGCTGATTCAGGGTATTGTGCTCGGCAGGCAGCAGGGGACGATCGGTCGCCGGGCGCTGCTGAGGCTGCGGAATAGAAAGCTGCCCTTGTTGAAGCAACTGCAGGACGTTTTTCAACTGCTGCGGCGTCAATTGGCTGAGGGCCGTTTGCCCGTACTGTTGACGGATATAGTCGCTGACGGCCTGGCGATTATTGCCCTGATTCAGCAGTTCAGTCAGTTGCGACAGCGTCTGGCGCGTGCTGAGCTTTTGTTCGGCAGTACCAATACGTTGATTCAGATTCTGCTCGGCGGCAGGAAAGTGGCGCGCCAGCAGCGGCGTGTCGTTTTTCAGCCCCAGATCGTGTTTTACGCCCGCCCAAACCTCAGCATTCTGCTGCGAGGTCATCGCGATTAAGCGCGTGATCAGTCGTTCCAGCACCGTGCGTTGCTGGGTACTAAGCGGCTGTTCTCCGGCAGGAGAGAGCGGAGTGGGGCCTGTCCCCGGAGGGCGCGCGGGCATACCTGAAATGGGTTGCGTCATGATTGATCCTTTCCAAACCGAATACTGATGCCCGGCGCAAGTATGCCTGGCGGCCAGATTATGGCACACTTCCCCGGTTTACTCTCGTTCTCAGACAGGTACTGAACCGTGAAAATCCTCGTTGATGAAAATATGCCCTACGCCCGCGAACTTTTTAGCCGTTTGGGTGAGGTTAAGGCTGTCCCCGGCCGCCCGATCCCGACCGAGGCGTTAACCGATGCCGATGCGCTGATGGTCCGCTCGGTGACAAAGGTGAATGAAGCGCTGCTGGGCGATAAGGCGATTAAGTTCGTTGGCACCGCGACGGCGGGCACCGATCACGTCGATCAGGCGTGGCTGGAACAGGCAGGGATTGGTTTCTCCGCCGCACCGGGGTGTAACGCGATTGCGGTCGTTGAGTACGTATTTTCTGCGCTGTTGATGCTGGCCGAGCGCGACGGTTTTGCGCTGGCCGACCGCACCGTGGGTATTGTTGGTGTGGGTAACGTAGGCGGACGCCTGCAAAAACGGCTGGAAGCCCTGGGCATCAAAACGCTGCTCTGCGATCCGCCACGCGCCGACAACGGCGAAGAGGGCGATTTCCGTTCGTTGGACGAGCTGGTGGCGCAGGCCGACGTGCTGACTTTCCACACGCCGCTGTATAAAGATGGCCCGTATAAGTCGCTGCATCTGGCCGACGAGGCGCTGATTGCCAGCCTGAAGCCGGGCGCTATTCTGATCAACGCTTGCCGTGGCCCGGTGGTGGATAACGCCGCGCTGCTGAAATGCCTGAACGCCGGGCAGCAGCTGAGCGTGGTGCTCGACGTCTGGGAGCCGGAGCCGGATCTCAACCTGGCGCTGCTGGATAAAGTCGACCTCGGCACTTCGCATATTGCGGGCTACACCCTGGAAGGGAAAGCGCGTGGCACCACCCAGGTGTTTGAAGCCTATAGCCAGTTTATCGGTCAGCCGCAAGAAGTGGCGCTCTCGTCGCTGCTGCCCGCGCCGGAATTCGGACGGATTAGCCTGCACGGCCCGCTCGATCAGCCTACGCTGAAAAGACTGGTGCATTTGGTGTATGATGTGCGCCGCGATGACGCGCCGCTGCGGAAAGTGGCGGGGATCCCGGGTGAATTCGACAAGCTGCGCAAAAATTACCTTGAGCGTCGCGAATGGTCATCGCTGACCGTCGAGTGCGATGACGCCGACGCAGCCGCGCTGCTGCAAAAACTCGGGTTTAACGCCGTACACGGTTAATGTCTTCTTAATGCCTCTGCCGGATACTCCGGCAGAGCCGCTTTTTTTCTGGAGTAAATCACCATGTCTGAAGGCTGGAATATTGCCATCCTGGGCGCAACCGGCGCCGTAGGCGAAGCCCTGCTTGAAACCCTTGCTGAACGTCAGTTCCCGGTGGGTGATATCTACGCGCTGGCGCGCACCGACAGCGCGGGCGAACATCTGCGTTTTAACGGTAAATCGGTAAGAGTGCAGGATGCGGCGGAGTTTGACTGGACGCAGGCGCAGCTGGCGTTCTTCGCGGCTGGCGTGGAAGCCAGCGCCACCTACGTTGAAGAGGCCACTAACGCCGGCTGTCTGGTTATCGATCTTAGCGGCCTGTTTGCGCTGGAGCCGGACGTACCGCTGGTGGTGCCGGAGGTGAACCCATTTGTGCTGGCCGATTATCGCAACCGTAATGTGATTGCGGTGGCAGACAGCCAGACCAGCCAACTTTTGGCAGCGCTGAAGCCGCTGATTGATGACGGCGGCCTGTCGCGCATCAACGTGACCAGCCTGATCTCCGCCTCGGCGCACGGTAAAAAAGCCGTCGACGCGCTGGCCGGGCAGAGCGCCAAGCTGTTGAACGGTATTCCAATCGATGAAGATGATTTCTTTGGCCGCCAGCTGGCGTTCAACATGCTGCCGATGCTGCCGGATCGTGAAGGTGCGGTGAGCGACGAACGTCGCATTGTTGATCAGGTGCGTAAAATCATGCAGGACGACGCTCTGATGATCTCCGCCAGCTGCATTCAGTCGCCGGTGTTCTACGGTCATGCGCAGATGGTGACGTTTGAAGCCATGCGTCCGCTGTCGGCGGAAGAGGCGCGAGACGCCTTTGCGCGCGGCGAAGATATTGTGCTGTCTGAGGAGCGCGAATTCCCGACTCAGGTCGGTGATGCCACCGGTAGCGCCCATCTGTCCGTGGGCTGTGTGCGTAACGATTACGGCATGCCGGAGCAGGTTCAGTTCTGGTCGGTGGCGGATAACGTTCGCTTTGGCGGCGCGCTGATGGCGGTGAAAATCGCTGAGAAACTGGTGCAGGAGTATCTGTACTGATGTCTGAAATGGAGCAACTGCCGGTCTATCGAATTGCGCTGGGCATTGAGTACGACGGCAGCAAATACTACGGCTGGCAGCGGCAAAACGAAGTGCGCAGCGTGCAGGAGAAGCTGGAAAAGGCGCTTTCGCAGGTGGCTAACGAACCGATTAATGTCTTCTGCGCCGGTCGTACTGACGCAGGCGTACACGGGACCGGCCAGGTCGTGCACTTCGACACTCATGCCGTACGTAAAGATGCGGCATGGACGCTCGGCGTAAATGCGAATTTACCTGGTGACATTGCGGTACGTTGGGTGAAAGCTGTTCCCGACGATTTTCACGCGCGTTTTAGCGCGACGGCACGCCGCTATCGCTACGTGATTTACAACCACCGGCTGCGTCCGGCGGTGCTGGGGCAGGGGGTAACGCACTATCACCAGCCGCTGGATGCCGAGCGGATGCATCGCGCAGCGCAAAGCCTGCTGGGCGAAAACGACTTTACTTCGTTTCGCGCGGTGCAGTGTCAGTCGCGCACGCCGTGGCGTAACGTTATGCACATTAATGTGACGCGTTACGGCGCTTATATTGTGGTGGACATTAAAGCAAACGCCTTTGTTCACCATATGGTAAGGAACATTGTTGGCAGCCTGATGGAAGTTGGCGCAGGAAACCAGCCGGAGAGCTGGATTGCAGAACTGCTGGCGGCAAAAGACAGGACGCTTGCTGCCGCAACGGCGAAAGCGGAAGGGTTGTATCTGGTGGCGGTGGACTACCCCGCGCACTTTGCGCTGCCTTCCGTGCCGATGGGCCCGCTATTCCTGGCGGACTAACGTAGTCATTTGGGGCTAAACAATATGGATCTTATCCGTTTTTTAATTGATTTCATTCTGCACATTGACGTGCACCTGGCGGAGCTGGTCGCGCAGTATGGCGTCTGGGTGTATGCCATTCTGTTCCTGATTCTGTTCTGTGAAACGGGGCTGGTGGTAACACCATTCCTGCCGGGCGACTCGCTGCTGTTTGTCGCCGGGGCGCTCTCCGCGCTGCCGACGAACGACATCAACGTGCATGTGATGGTTGTGCTGATGGTGATTGCGGCGATTGTCGGCGATGCGGTGAACTACACCATTGGCAGGCTGTTCGGCGAGAAGCTGTTCAGCAATCCGGACTCGAAAATTTTCCGTCGCAGCTACCTGGATAAGACCCATGCCTTCTACGATAGACATGGTGGAAAAACCATTATTCTGGCGCGATTTGTCCCCATCGTCAGAACATTCGCGCCTTTTGTGGCGGGAATGGGCCACATGTCCTATCGTCATTTTGCGCTCTATAACGTCGCGGGCGCGCTGCTGTGGGTGCTGCTGTTCACCTACGCGGGCTATCTGTTCGGCGACCTGCCGGTGGTACAAGAGAACCTGAAGCTGCTGATTGTGGCGATCATCGTTCTGTCGGTGCTGCCGGGGGTAATCGAAGTGATCCGTCACCGTCGCAAGGCGGCAAAACAGGCAAAATAAACCCTGCACACGGGGCACGATTCAGCCGTGCCCTGTTACGACATGTTTCGCGGTTCGACCACTTTTTTATGCCAAGTTTCGGGCTGTTATGTTTTAATGTGCAACATTCATGGTCTATGAAGGGGAAAAGTGGCATTATGCGCGGCCCCTTAATGGCAAAACTGGCATCGACCAGGTTCAGGCAGAAAGGTTATCAATGAGCTGGATTGAACGAATTAAAAGCAACATCACACCTACCCGCAAGGCGAGCATCCCGGAAGGGGTATGGACCAAGTGCGATAGCTGTGGTCAGGTTTTGTATCGCGCCGAGCTGGAGCGTAACCTCGAGGTTTGCCCGAAGTGCGATCACCACATGCGTATGTCAGCGCGTAATCGCCTGCATAGCCTGTTGGATGAAGGGTCCCTGGTAGAACTGGGTAGCGAACTTGAGCCGAAAGACGTGCTGAAGTTCCGTGACTCTAAAAAGTATAAAGATCGTCTGGCATCCGCTCAGAAAGAGACGGGTGAGAAAGACGCGCTGGTGGTCATGAAGGGTACCCTGCATGACATGCCGGTTGTCGCTGCGGCCTTCGAGTTCTCCTTTATGGGCGGCTCTATGGGTTCCGTGGTTGGCGCGCGCTTTGTGCGTGCCGTTGAGCAGGCGCTGGAAGACAACTGCCCGCTGATCTGCTTCTCCGCATCCGGCGGCGCGCGCATGCAGGAAGCGCTGATGTCCCTGATGCAGATGGCGAAAACCTCCGCTGCGCTGGCGAAAATGCAGGAACGCGGTTTACCGTATATTTCCGTGCTGACCGACCCAACCATGGGCGGCGTCTCCGCCAGCTTCGCGATGCTGGGCGATCTGAACATCGCAGAACCGAAAGCGCTGATCGGCTTTGCCGGCCCGCGAGTTATCGAACAGACCGTGCGTGAGAAACTGCCGCCGGGCTTCCAGCGCAGTGAATTCCTCATCGAAAAAGGCGCGATCGACATGATCGTTCGCCGCCCGGAAATGCGTCTGAAGCTGGCCAGTATCCTGGCGAAGCTGATGAACCTCCCGGCACCGAATCCGGACGCGCCGCGCGAGAGCGTGGTGGTACCGCCGGTACCGGATCAGGAACCAGAGGCCTGATGATGTAAAGGGCAGGGCCGGTTGGCGCTGCCCTTTTTGCTATTATTCACCGTTGAAAGTTGCGGGCACCATGGACAAACATCTTATTCCTCAGGCCACGTCGCCCCTGGCTACGTGGCTTTCTTATCTGGAAAACCTCCATTCAAAAACCATCGATCTGGGGCTGGCGCGCGTCAGCCAGGTTGCGGGTTCGCTCGATGTGCTGCAGCCGGCACCGTTTGTTTTCACCGTCGCGGGCACCAACGGCAAAGGCACCACCTGCCGCACGCTGGAAACCATTCTGATGGCGGCGGGCTACAAAGTGGGCGTTTATAGTTCCCCGCATCTGGTGCGCTATACCGAACGTGTCCGCGTACAGGGAGAGGAGCTGGCGGAAAGCGCCCATACGGCTTCGTTTGCCGCGATTGAGGCGGCGCGTGGCGACACCTCGTTAACCT
The DNA here is from genome assembly GCF_028069715.1 of Kluyvera sp. Awk 3. Classification (NCBI taxonomy): domain Bacteria; kingdom Pseudomonadati; phylum Pseudomonadota; class Gammaproteobacteria; order Enterobacterales; family Enterobacteriaceae; genus Kluyvera; species Kluyvera sp. Awk 3. The sequence continues at coordinate 55,560 of NZ_JANEWH010000012.1, forward strand.
ATTTTGAGTACGGCACGCTCTCGGCGCTGTGGTTATTCAAGCAGCAAAATGTTGACGTAGCGATTCTCGAAGTGGGCCTCGGCGGGCGGCTGGACGCCACCAACATTGTTGATGCCAACGTCGCGGTGGTGACCAGTATCGCGCTGGACCACACCGACTGGCTGGGCCCGGATCGTGAAAGCATTGGCCGCGAAAAAGCGGGCGTGTTCCGCGGCGGGCGACCGGCGGTAGTGGGGGAACCTGATATGCCGCGCACAATCGCCGACGTCGCGCAGGAGAAAGGCGCATTGCTGATGCAGCGTGACGTCGACTGGCGCTATACGGTGGGCGAGCACAGCTGGAGCTTTAGCGACGCGCAGGGTGAACTTCGCGAGCTGCCGTTGCCGAATGTCCCGCAACCGAATGCCGCCACCGCGCTGGCTGCGCTGCGCGCCAGTGGGCTTAAGGTGAGCGAAGAGGCTATTCGCGAGGGCATCGCCAGCGCGATTTTGCCGGGCCGATTCCAGACCATCCAACTGCAGCCTCGCGTGATTCTCGACGTTGCGCATAACCCGCATGCCGCAGGCTACCTTGCCGGGCGTCTCAAATCATTGCCGAAAACCGGGCGAGTACTGGCGGTTATTGGTATGCTGCATGATAAAGACATTGCCGGTACGCTGGCATGTCTGGAAAGCGTCGTCGACAGCTGGTACTGTGCGCCTCTCGAAGGACCGCGCGGTGCGACAGCAGAGCAGCTGCGCGAACATCTGCGCGCGGGTGCCGTTTATGGCAGCGTGGCGCAGGCGTGGCATGCCGCAATGGCGGACGCCGCGCCGGAAGATACGGTGCTGGTGTGTGGGTCTTTCCACACCGTAGCGCATGTGATGGAAGAGTTAGACGCGGGGAGAGCCGGTGGCAAGTAAGTTTCAGAACCGTCTTGTCGGGACGATAGTGTTGGTTGCTCTGGGGGTCATTGTGCTGCCAGGGCTGCTTGACGGGCAAAAAAAGCATTATCAGGATGAGTTTGCGGCTATCCCGCTGGTCCCTAAACCAGGCGATCGTGATGAACCGGATATGTTGCCGACGGCGACTCAGGCGTTGCCTGCACAGCCGCCGGAAGGCGCAGCGGAAGAAGTTCGCGCTGGCGATGCCGCGGCGCCGTCGCTCGATTCCAGCCGCCTGGCGGTAAACGGCAACGGCGATCTGGAACAGATCCCACCGACCGCCGAACCGATAAAGCCGAAACCCGTAGATAAACCGAAGCCGCAGCCGAAGCCGGTGACGGAACAGGTTGCCGCCACGACGCCGCCGCCAAAAGCGGCGCCGGAAGAGAAACCCGCGCCGGTGGGCAAAGCCTACGTGGTGCAGCTTGGTGCGCTGAAGAATGCCGACAAGGTTAACGAAATTGTGGCCAGCCTGCGCGGTGCGGGCTACCACGCTTTCACGTCGCCTTCGACGCCGGTTCAGGGTAAAATCACCCGAATTCTGGTCGGCCCGGATGCCTCGAAAGATAAGCTGAAAGCTTCGCTTGGCGAGCTTAAACAGCTGTCGGGGCTGAGCGGTGTGGTGATGGGGTATACGCCGAACTAAGGCGTGGGATTTTCCCCTCACCCCGGCCCTCTCCCCAGAGGGGCGAGGGAGAAAGTCGGCGCCAGGCTCATCGACGGCTCCCTACGGTCCCCTCTCCCCTCTGGGGAGAGGGTTAGGGTGAGGGGCCACAAACAACGCCGAAAGCGACCAGAAAAACGATGGCGTTGAATATTTTTTCGGCGCCATTTTTTATTTATGCCAGGGAAGGAAATCCCTACGCAAACGTTTTCTTTTTCTGTTAGAATGCGCCCGAACTGGATGACAGGGCGTAAAATCGTGGGACAAATATGGTCTGGATTGATTACGCCATTATCGCGGTGCTGGGCTTTTCTTGCTTAGTGAGCCTTATCCGTGGCTTCGTTCGTGAAGCGCTATCGTTGGTCACGTGGGGTTGTGCTTTTTACGTAGCCAGCCATTACTACACTGACCTGTCTGTCTGGTTTACGGGCTTTGAAGACGAACGGGTTCGAAATGGGATTGCTATTGCGGCGCTGTTTATCGCGACGCTCATCGTCGGCGCTATCGTCAACTACGTGATAGGTCAGCTGGTGGAGAAGACCGGTTTGTCGGGTACCGACAGGGTATTGGGCGTCTGCTTCGGCGCGCTGCGCGGGGTGCTGATTATCGCCGCTATCCTGTTCTTCCTCGACACTTTTACCGGCATGGCAAAAAGCGAAGACTGGCAGCAGTCGCAGTTTATCCCCTATTTTTCGCCGGTTATCAGATGGTTTTTTGAATACCTTCAAAGCTCGTCAAGTTTCTTGCCCAAAGTATAAGCTTTGGGTCGTTGCTTAACGAGGAAAAGACGTATGTGCGGTATTGTCGGTATCGCCGGTGTCATGCCGGTAAACCAGTCGATTTATGATGCGCTAACGGTGCTGCAGCACCGTGGACAGGATGCCGCTGGCATCATCACCATTGATGCCAACAACTGTTTCCGGTTGCGTAAGGCGAACGGTCTGGTGAGTGATGTCTTTGAAGCCCGCCACATGCAGCGTATGCAGGGTAATATGGGTATTGGCCACGTGCGGTACCCAACGGCGGGCAGCTCCAGCGCCTCTGAGGCTCAGCCTTTCTACGTGAACTCCCCATATGGCATTACGCTGGCGCATAACGGTAACCTGACCAATGCGCACGAGTTACGTCAGAAACTGTTCGAAGAAAAACGCCGCCACATCAACACCACCTCTGATTCAGAAATCCTGCTCAATATCTTCGCCAGCGAGCTGGATAACTTCCGTCATTACCCGCTGGAAGCCGATAACATTTTCGCTGCCATCGCGGCGACCAACCGCCAGATTCGCGGTGCGTACGCCTGTGTGGCAATGATTATCGGCCACGGCATGGTGGCTTTCCGCGACCCGAACGGCATTCGTCCGCTGGTGCTGGGCAAACGTGACGTGGGCGATGGCCGCACCGAGTATATGGTGGCCTCCGAAAGCGTGGCGCTGGATACTCTTGGCTTTGAATTCCTGCGTGATGTTGCGCCGGGCGAAGCGATTTACATTACTGAAAAAGGGCAGTTGTTTACCCGTCAGTGCGCCGATAACCCGGTCAGCAACCCGTGCCTGTTCGAGTACGTTTACTTTGCGCGTCCGGACTCCTTTATCGATAAAATCTCCGTCTACAGCGCCCGCGTGAACATGGGTACCAAGCTTGGCGAGAAGATTGCGCGCGAGTGGGAAGATTTGGATATTGACGTGGTCATTCCAATTCCGGAAACCTCCTGCGATATCGCGCTGGAAATCGCCCGTATTCTGGGTAAACCGTACCGCCAGGGGTTTGTGAAAAACCGCTATGTGGGCCGTACCTTTATCATGCCGGGCCAGCAGCTGCGGCGTAAATCCGTACGCCGCAAGCTGAACGCCAACCGCGCCGAGTTCCGTGATAAAAACGTGCTGCTGGTGGATGACTCTATCGTGCGTGGCACCACCTCCGAGCAGATTATTGAGATGGCGCGCGAAGCCGGGGCGAAGAAGGTTTACCTGGCCTCTGCGGCACCGGAAATTCGTTTCCCGAACGTTTACGGTATCGATATGCCGACCGCTAATGAGCTGATTGCTCACGGGCGTGAAGTGGATGAGATTCGCCAGATCATCGGCGCCGACGGTCTTATCTTCCAGGATCTTGACGATCTGATTGACGCGGTGCGCGCAGAAAACCCGGACATTCAACAGTTTGAATGCTCGGTATTTAACGGTGTGTACGTGACCAAAGACGTTGACCAGACCTATCTCGACTTCCTCGACTCACTGCGTAACGACGATGCGAAAGCCGTTCAGCTGCAGAATGAAGTGGAGAATTTAGAGATGCATAACGAAGGGTAAATCAGGACATGCCGGATGGCGACGCGTCGCGTCTTATCCGGCCTACGGTCCACCCTCGTTTAGTAGGCCGGATAAGGCGTAACTGCCATCCGGCTTTTTTTATGGTTACGCCTCGTCCATCCAAATCCGCATTTCGCCCTCGCCACGGTTGGCCCAGCTAAACCACGGAATAAAGGTTAAGGTCTGCTTTTCGGCGACCGTCTGACGATTATCAAAGCTGTACAGCGGTTTCTCTTCCTGCGCAGTCGGGAGGCGTAGCCCCTCCGCCTGGAGCAGTACTTTGCCTTTCAGCACACCCACGCCCTGAATCTCACGAAACGCGCTGGTTTTTGGCAGCGACAGGTTGTGCAACTCTGCGCCGTTATCCGCTTCTTCCAGGCAGTAGACCAGCGGCCCGCGCTGAATCGCCACTTTACCGGCAGCGTGGCGCACCAGCGGGTTGGCGTAAACCCGGCGGATGGTCATCGGTAGTTGCAGCGTAATCACGTCGCCTTCCTGCCATTGGCGGTGCAGATGCAAATAGCCTTTGATGGTTTCGCCCTGCGCGGCTTCACCGTTCACTTTTACCTGAGGTGATTCACACCATTCCGGCAGGCGCAGCGCCAGCGTATGTTCAATCGTCTGCGGCTGGCTAAAGCGGATCGTGACCTGCTCAGCCCACGGATAGTTGCCCTCAATTTTCAGCGCCAGCGTCCGCTCGTTAACCGTAAACTGCGCCTCGCTACCGGCGTAGAAGTTGATAAACAGGGCGTCCTGCCGCGGAGTGAAGAGGTAGTGGCCGATGGCGACCAGCGTGCGGGCGATGTTCGGCGGGCAGCAGGCGCAACCGAACCAGCGCTGGCGAACGGGTTTGATATGGTCGTAAATGTGGTTATGCGGAATGCTTTTCGGGTGCGTTTCCAGTGGGTTAACGTAGAAGAAGTGCTTGCCGTCCAGCGCCATGCCGCCCAGCACCGTGTTGTAGAACGCGCGCTCCATGACGTCGGCGTAGTGGGCGTCGCCCTCCATCTCCAGCATGCGGCGGGCAAACATCATCAGGCCGATGGAGGCGCAGCTCTCGCCGTAGGCGGTGTCGTTCGGCAGGTCGTAATCGCTGGTGAAGGCTTCGCCGATACCCTGCGAGCCAATGCCGCCGGTGATGTACATGCGGCGCTGCACCATATTGTTCCAGATGCGCAGGCAGGTCTGGCGCTTCTCTTCATCTTGGGTCATGCGTGCAATGTGCGCCAGGCCGGTCATCAGATACACCGAACGCACCGCGTGGCCGACGGCTTCGTTCTGCTCTGACAGCGGCTTATGCGCGTGGGTATAGCTTTTATCTTTAATCATTCCCGGCCATGCATCGCCCCAGCCGATCCAGTGCCGGGTACCGCCGCGTTTTTCAAACTCAATATCGTAGTAGTAGGGCTGCTGGCCGCGCTCCTCGACGAAGAAACGGGCCAGCGCCTGGTATCGCGGTTCCCGGGTGACTTCGTACAGCCGCATCAGCGCCAGCTCGATTTCCGGGTGTCCGGGATAACCGCGCAGTTGGCCGTCGTTCGGGCCGAATACGCTGTCGATATGGTCGGCGAACCGGCAGGCGATTTCCAGCAGACGGCGCTTACCGGTGGCGTTGAAGAACGCCACTGCCGCTTCAAACAGGTGCCCGGCGCAGTACATTTCGTGGCACTCGGCGACATTGGTCCAGCGCTGACCCGGCTCTTTAACGGTGTACCAGGTGTTGAGGTAGCCATCTTCGCACTGTGCTTGCGCCAGCAGCTCAATCACTTCATCGGCGGTCTGTTCAAGCCGGGCATCCGGCTTCTGGCTCAGCGACCAGGCAACCGCTTCCAGCCATTTGGTGACGTCACTGTCCTGGAAGACCATGCCGTAAAACTCACCCTGTTCAAGCCCGGCGGCGATGCGATAGTTCGCCAGCGCATGGCTCGGCTCGGCCTCCGGAAGATTGTCATTAAGCGCTTCCCACTGATAAGGGATCACCACATCGCGGATCAGCCGCTGATATTCGCCCAGAAACGGGTCGGTGACGGTAATACGGTTCAGATCGGCTTCAATCACATCAGACTGCATCATGTTTACCTCAAGAAATGTGTGAATGTCTTTGGTGAAGATCGGTAGAAATACGTTTCATCATCGGGCCGTTCAGACGGCACTTCAGCAGGCACAGGGCGAGGACAAAGTGGAACAGCGCTGGAACCAGGCTTTGCAGCAGGGTAATGCCATGAATAGACGCTGGCGTCTGGTTCCCCAGCCCTGGTTGGTAGGCCACCATGATCAGGATCAGGCTGATAATGCCGCCGGAAGAGGCCCAGGAGAGCTTGATGAAAAAGAGGTTAAAGGCGAAGTTCATGCCGGAGGAGCGCACGCCGGTTTTCCATTCGCCGTAGTCGTCGGCGAAGGCCATAATCGAGAAGTGCAGCGGCAGGGTGAAGCCCTGAATCACGCTGTTAACCGCAATGCAGATCAGCCAGAGTATCTGGAACTGCGGGCCGGTGGGCAGGAAGTACATACCGACGCCGAAAGCGACCAGCACCAGGTTGGTCCAGTAGTACAGACGTACCATATCCACGCGGCGGGAGAGCGGATTGACGATCACCGCGCCAGCGATCCCGGCAATCGTCAGAATGCCGAAGAACAGCGACATGTAGGCCGCACTGCCTTGCAGCACGTAGGAGATAAAATACATATAGCCGCCGCCGCGGATGCACAGAATGTTCACCAGCAGGAACGACATAATGAGCATCATCAGCAGTTGATCGTTTTTACGCAGCCCCTTCAGGTGTTCGCGAAGGGTGAAATTGCCCGCCAGCGATAAGGGGACGCGCTCTTTGACCCAGAAAAAGCACAACAGGAAGAGCACCATGCCGATGGTGCACAGCACGGTGACGCCATACTGATAACCCTTCGCCAGGTTGCCCTGACCAAAGAATTCCACCATCCACGGCAGACCGACGGAGACGAGGAAACCAGCAATGCCGCTTAACACGAAGCGCCAGGACTGACAGGACATCACCTGATCGTGGCGGTTGGTGATGGCGTTAATCAGCGCGCAGTAAGGCACGTTGTTGGCGGTATAGCCGATGGAGAGCAGGAAATAGGTGCCGAACGCCCACGCAATTTTCATGTTTGCGCTCATGTCCGGGACGGTAAACGTCAGGATACCAATCACGCCAAGCGGTACGGCTGTCCACAGCTGCCACGGACGAAAGCGCCCCCAGCGGCTGCGGGTGCGGTCGGCAATCACGCCCATTACCGGGTCGGAAATCGCGTCGAAAATTCGCAGCGTAAAGAACATCGCACCGACGATAGCCGGGCTGAGCCCAAAGACGTCGGTATAGAAAAAAAGTAAAAAGCCGCTTATCAAATCTGAGATGCAATGCCCGCCAGCATCGCCTAATCCATAGCCTATCTTTTCGCGGGTAGAGAGCGTCTCTCCCGCATCAACGGTCTGGACATCGGTATCCAGGTTATCAGCAATGGTCATAACCAATCCTCGAACAGGGTGTGATGATTCAAAAAGTCATTACGGCGTATCTCTGACGAATTTTTAGTAAATAACTAGCGGCGTTGAGGATAGAACCTGGGCCAGATGTGGGTATATAACGTAGATTTCAAATGGTGAAATTGATCTTATTTTTACTATAAATAAACTAAAAATAGTGATTGATATCACGATTTGTGTTGGATTAAGAGGGTTTTTCGCCGACGCGAACACATATTGGTACTGAATATTAA
>NZ_JANEWH010000120.1:0-14010 GCF_028069715.1 Kluyvera sp. Awk 3
TCTCTGGTGTTAACAAATTGGCGACACTACGCGCCAGTGACTCGCTTAATTTAACTCAGGTTTAACGTGTTTTTATCTTCTCAATAACCAAGCTTTTTTTGTTAATGATGAAAATAGTAAACATGGAAAATATCAGCGTGCTATAAGTCATCACGTTAGCCATTTTGTCATGTTAATAAGTTATTATGAATGTCAATGAATGGTTTTTGTTCTGTTTCTACCTGTTTTTAAAAGAGTGCTCTGATTTCGTCTTAGATATCAAAACGATGAGATGTCATCTTTTGCTACGTTGATACAGATGATGAGCGCTAAAATGTTTAATATGTGATCTCGTGCACGCTTTGTAACCACTGTTTTAGCTGTATTTGCAGTTTTGTACGATCGTTCACACTTTGGCGAAAAGTGGAAAAATAGCGTGAATGAAAAATATTTAAATATTTATTCACGTTTTGGCTACTTATTGTTTGAAATCACGGGGCGTCACCGTATAATTTGACCGCTTTTTGATGCTTGACTCCGAGCTTTAAAGAACGTTTTATACGACACGCGGCATACCTCAAAGGGAGCAGGAGTAGAAACGTGATGTCTATGTCGCTCGTGAGTCGAAACGTTGCTCGTAAGCTTCTGTTCATTCAGCTTCTGGCAGTGATAGCAAGCGGATTGCTGTTCAGCCTAAAAGACCCCTTCTGGGGCATCTCCGCCGCGTGTGGAGGCCTGGCAGTGTTACTGCCTAATATGTTGTTTATGATTTTTGCCTGGCGTCACCAGGTGCATACACCCGCGAAGGGCAAAGTGGCCTGGACGTTCGCCTTCGGCGAAGCGTTTAAGGTGCTAGCGATGCTGGTGTTACTGATTGTGGCGCTGGCGGTTTTAAAGGCGGTATTCTTACCGCTGATCGTTACATGGATTTTGGTGCTAGTGGTTCAGATACTGGCACCCGCTGTAATTAACAACAAAGGGTAAAAGGCATCATGGCTTCTGAAAATATGACGCCGCAGGAATACATAGGGCACCACCTGAATAACCTTCAGCTGGACCTGCGTACTTTCTCGCTGGTAGATCCGCATAACCCCCCAGCCACCTTCTGGACGCTCAATATTGACTCCATGTTCTTCTCGGTGGTGCTGGGTCTGTTGTTCCTGCTTATGTTCCGTAGCGTTGCCAAAAAAGCGACCAGCGGCGTACCAGGTAAATTTCAGACCGCGATTGAGCTGGTAATCGGCTTCGTTCATGGCAGTGTCAAAGACATGTACCATGGCAAAAGCAAGGTTATCGCCCCGCTTGCCCTGACTATCTTCGTCTGGGTCTTCCTGATGAACCTGATGGACTTACTGCCTATCGACCTGCTGCCGTATATTGCTGAGCATATACTGGGCCTGCCGGCGCTGCGCGTGGTTCCGTCTGCGGACGTAAACATTACCCTGTCTATGGCTCTGGGCGTGTTTATCCTGATTCTGTTCTACAGCATCAAAATGAAAGGCATCGGTGGCTTCGCTAAAGAGCTGACACTGCAGCCGTTCAATCACTGGGCATTTATTCCTGTCAACTTAATCCTTGAAGGGGTAAGCCTGCTGTCCAAACCAGTATCTCTGGGTCTGCGACTGTTCGGCAACATGTATGCCGGTGAGCTGATTTTCATTCTGATTGCTGGCCTGCTGCCGTGGTGGTCACAGTGGATTCTGAATGTGCCTTGGGCCATTTTCCACATCCTGATCATTACGCTGCAAGCCTTCATCTTCATGGTTCTGACGATTGTCTATCTGTCGATGGCGTCTGAAGAGCATTAATTTACCAACACTACTACGTTTTAACTGAAACAAACTGGAGACTGTCATGGAAAACCTGAATATGGATCTGCTGTACATGGCTGCCGCTGTGATGATGGGTCTGGCGGCAATCGGTGCTGCGATCGGTATCGGCATCCTCGGGGGCAAATTCCTGGAAGGCGCAGCGCGTCAACCGGATCTGATTCCTCTGCTGCGTACTCAGTTCTTTATCGTTATGGGTCTGGTGGATGCTATCCCGATGATCGCTGTAGGTCTGGGTCTGTACGTGATGTTCGCTGTCGCGTAGTAAGCGTTGCTTTGAATTAAGTAAGAGCAATATCAGAACGTTAACTAGATAAGAGGCATTGTGCTGTGAATCTTAACGCAACAATCCTCGGCCAGGCCATCGCGTTTGTCCTGTTCGTTCTGTTCTGCATGAAATACGTATGGCCGCCGTTAATGGCTGCCATCGAAAAACGTCAAAAAGAGATTGCTGACGGTCTTTCTTCTGCAGAACGAGCTAAAAAGGATTTGGACCTTGCACAGGCCAATGCGACCGACCAGCTGAAAAAAGCAAAAGCGGAAGCCCAGGTTATCATCGAGCAGGCGAACAAACGTCGCTCCCAGATCCTGGACGAAGCCAAAGCTGAAGCAGAGCAGGAACGTACTAAAATCGTGGCACAGGCTCAGGCAGAAATCGACGCCGAGCGTAAACGTGCTCGCGAAGAACTGCGTAAGCAAGTCGCTATCCTGGCTGTTGCTGGCGCCGAGAAGATCATCGAACGTTCCGTGGATGAAGCTGCTAACAGCGACATCGTGGATAAACTTGTCGCTGAACTGTAAGGAGGGAGGGGCTGATGTCTGAATTTGTTACGGTAGCTCGCCCCTACGCCAAAGCAGCTTTTGACTTTGCCGTCGAACACAAAAGCGTAGATCGCTGGCAGGACATGCTGGCGTTTGCCGCCGAAGTGACGAAGAACGAACAAATGGCAGAGCTTCTGTCTGGCGCACTGGCGCCAGAAACGCTCTCTACGTCGTTTATCGCAGTATGCGGTGAGCAACTGGACGAAAACGGTCAGAACCTGATTAAGGTGATGGCTGAAAACGGTCGTCTTAAAGTGCTCCCTGATGTTCTTGAGCAGTTTGTACACCTGCGCGCCGCGAGTGAAGCTACCTCTGAGGTAGAAGTCATTTCCGCTAATGCGTTGAGTGAAGAGCAGCTCGCGAAAATCACCGCCGCGATGGAAAAGCGTCTGTCACGCAAAGTTAAGCTGAATTGCAAAATCGATAAGTCTGTAATGGCAGGCGTTATCATCCGTGCGGGTGATATGGTCATTGATGGCAGCGTACGCGGCCGTCTTGAACGCCTTGCAGACGTCTTGCAGTCTTAAGGGGACTGGAGCATGCAACTGAATTCCACCGAAATCAGCGAACTGATCAAGCAGCGCATTGCTCAGTTCAATGTTGTGAGTGAAGCTCACAACGAAGGTACTATTGTTTCTGTAAGTGACGGTGTTATCCGCATCCACGGCCTGGCCGATTGTATGCAGGGTGAGATGATTTCCCTGCCGGGTAACCGTTACGCTATCGCACTGAACCTGGAGCGCGACTCCGTTGGTGCTGTAGTTATGGGTCCGTACGCTGACCTTGCCGAAGGCATGACCGTCAAGTGTACTGGTCGTATCCTGGAAGTTCCGGTTGGCCGTGGCCTGCTGGGCCGTGTGGTTAACACCCTGGGTGCACCAATCGATGGTAAAGGCGCGCTGGACAACGACGGCTTCTCCGCCGTTGAAGCTATCGCACCGGGCGTAATCGAACGTCAGTCCGTCGATCAGCCGGTTCAGACCGGTTATAAATCCGTTGATGCCATGATCCCAATCGGTCGTGGTCAGCGTGAACTGATCATCGGCGACCGTCAGACCGGTAAAACCGCGCTGGCAATCGACGCCATCATCAACCAACGTGATTCCGGCATCAAGTGCGTCTACGTGGCTATCGGCCAGAAAGCGTCCACCATTTCTAACGTGGTACGTAAACTGGAAGAACACGGCGCGCTGGCTAACACCATCGTTGTTGTGGCAACCGCGTCTGAATCTGCTGCACTGCAATACCTGGCACCGTATGCCGGTTGCGCAATGGGCGAATACTTCCGCGACCGCGGCGAAGATGCGCTGATCATTTATGATGACCTGTCTAAACAGGCTGTCGCATACCGTCAGATCTCCCTGCTGCTGCGCCGTCCACCAGGACGTGAAGCATTCCCGGGCGACGTATTCTACCTCCACTCTCGTCTGCTGGAGCGTGCTGCGCGTGTTAACGCCGAATACGTTGAAACCTTCACCAAAGGTGAAGTGAAAGGGAAAACCGGTTCTCTGACCGCGCTGCCGATTATCGAAACGCAGGCTGGTGACGTTTCCGCATTCGTTCCGACCAACGTAATTTCCATTACCGATGGTCAGATCTTCCTGGAAACCAACCTGTTCAACGCCGGTATTCGTCCTGCGGTTAACCCGGGTATCTCCGTATCCCGTGTTGGTGGTGCAGCTCAGACCAAGATCATGAAGAAACTGTCCGGTGGTATCCGTACCGCACTGGCACAGTATCGTGAACTGGCAGCATTCTCCCAGTTCGCATCTGACCTTGACGATGCAACCCGTAAGCAGCTGGACCACGGTCAGAAAGTAACTGAACTGCTGAAACAGAAACAGTATGCGCCGATGTCCGTCGCGCAGCAGTCTCTGGTTCTGTTCGCGGCAGAACGTGGTTATCTGGCGGATGTAGAACTGGCGAAAATCGGTAGCTTCGAAGCCGCTCTGCTGGCTTACGTCGACCGTGATCACGCTCCGTTGATGCAAGAGATCAACCAGTCCGGTGGCTATAACGACGAAATCGAAGGCAAGCTGAAAGGCATCCTCGATTCCTTCAAAGCAACCCAATCCTGGTAAAGTCTGACGGCCTGTCTTAGGGCAGGCCGTAGGCATTGAGGAGAAGCTCATGGCCGGCGCAAAAGAGATACGTAGTAAGATCGCAAGCGTCCAGAACACGCAAAAGATCACTAAAGCGATGGAGATGGTCGCCGCTTCCAAAATGCGTAAATCGCAGGATCGCATGGCGGCCAGCCGTCCTTATGCAGATACCATGCGCAAAGTGATTGGTCACCTTGCGAACGGTAATCTGGAATATAAGCACCCGTACCTGGAAGAACGCGACGTTAAGCGCGTGGGCTACCTGGTGGTGTCTACCGACCGTGGTCTGTGCGGTGGCTTGAACATTAACCTGTTCAAGAAACTGCTGGCGGATATGAAGGCATGGACCGAAAAAGGCGTTCAGTGCGACCTCGCAATGATCGGCTCTAAAGGTGTGTCCTTCTTTAATTCCGTAGGTGGCAACATTGTCGCTCAGGTTACCGGTATGGGCGATAAACCAGCCCTGTCCGAACTGATCGGTCCGGTAAAAGTGATGTTGCAGGCCTACGATGAAGGTCGTCTGGACAAGCTTTATATTGTCAGCAACAAATTTATTAACACCATGTCTCAGGTGCCGACGATCACCCAGCTGCTGCCGTTACCGGCTTCAGAAGATGATGATCTGAAACGTAAAACCTGGGATTACCTGTACGAACCCGATCCGAAAGCGCTGCTGGATACCCTCCTGCGTCGTTATGTCGAATCTCAGGTCTATCAGGGCGTGGTAGAAAACCTGGCCAGCGAGCAGGCCGCACGTATGGTTGCGATGAAAGCCGCGACCGACAATGGCGGCAGCCTGATTAAAGAGCTGCAGTTGGTATACAACAAAGCTCGTCAGGCCAGCATTACTCAGGAACTCACCGAGATCGTCGGTGGTGCATCCGCGGTATAACCAGGTTAATTCGTAGAGGATTCAAGATGGCTACTGGAAAAATTGTCCAGGTAATCGGCGCCGTAGTTGACGTCGAATTCCCTCAGGATGCCGTACCGCGCGTGTACGAAGCCCTTGAGGTACAGAATGGTAATGAAGTGCTGGTGCTGGAAGTTCAGCAGCAGCTCGGTGGCGGTATCGTGCGTACCATCGCCATGGGTTCCTCCGACGGTCTGCGTCGCGGTCTGGAAGTTAAAGACCTCGAGCACCCGATCGAAGTTCCGGTAGGTAAAGCAACACTGGGTCGTATCATGAACGTACTGGGTCACCCGGTAGACATGAAAGGCGACATCGGTGAAGAAGAGCGTTGGGCTATCCACCGCGCTGCACCTTCCTACGAAGAGCTGTCCAGCTCTCAGGAACTGCTGGAAACCGGTATCAAAGTTATCGACCTGATGTGTCCGTTCGCGAAGGGCGGTAAAGTCGGTCTGTTCGGTGGTGCGGGCGTAGGTAAAACCGTAAACATGATGGAGCTGATCCGTAACATCGCGATCGAGCACTCCGGTTACTCTGTGTTTGCGGGCGTAGGTGAACGTACTCGTGAGGGTAACGACTTCTACCACGAAATGACCGACTCCAACGTTATCGATAAAGTATCCCTGGTGTATGGCCAGATGAACGAGCCGCCGGGAAACCGTCTGCGCGTTGCTCTGACCGGCCTGACCATGGCTGAGAAATTCCGTGACGAAGGTCGTGACGTACTGCTGTTCGTCGATAACATCTATCGTTACACCCTGGCCGGTACAGAAGTATCTGCACTGCTGGGTCGTATGCCTTCAGCGGTAGGTTACCAGCCGACTCTGGCGGAAGAGATGGGCGTTCTGCAGGAACGTATCACCTCCACCAAGACCGGTTCTATCACCTCCGTACAGGCGGTATACGTACCTGCGGATGACTTAACTGACCCATCCCCAGCAACTACCTTTGCTCACTTAGATGCAACCGTAGTACTGAGCCGTCAGATCGCATCCCTGGGTATCTACCCTGCGGTTGACCCGCTGGACTCCACCAGCCGTCAGCTGGATCCGCTGGTTGTTGGTCAGGAACACTACGACACCGCGCGTGGCGTTCAGTCCATCCTGCAGCGTTATCAGGAACTGAAAGACATCATCGCCATCCTGGGTATGGATGAACTGTCTGAAGAAGATAAACTGGTGGTAGCACGCGCTCGTAAAATTCAGCGCTTCCTGTCCCAGCCGTTCTTCGTAGCAGAAGTATTCACCGGTTCTCCGGGTAAATACGTTTCGCTGAAAGACACCATCCGTGGCTTTAAAGGCATCATGGACGGCGAATACGATCACCTGCCGGAGCAGGCGTTCTACATGGTCGGTTCCATTGACGAAGCAGTGGAAAAAGCCAAAAAACTTTAACGCCTTAATCGGAGGGTGATATGGCAATGACTTACCACCTGGACGTCGTCAGCGCAGAGCAACAAATGTTCTCTGGTCTGGTCGAGAAAATCCAGGTAACGGGTAGCGAAGGTGAGCTGGGTATTTACCCGGGCCACGCCCCGCTGCTCACCGCCATTAAGCCTGGTATGATTCGCATCGTTAAACAGCACGGCCACGAAGAGTTTATCTATCTGTCCGGCGGCATTCTTGAAGTGCAGTCTGGCACCGTGACCGTACTGGCTGATACCGCGATTCGCGGCCAGGACCTCGACGAAGCGCGAGCTCTGGAAGCGAAACGTAAGGCCGAAGAGCACATTAAGAGCTCTCATGGTGACGTGGATTACGCTCAGGCGTCTGCGGAACTGGCCAAAGCGATCGCTAAACTGCGCGTTATCGAGTTGACCAAAAAAGCGATGTAACACCGGCTTGAAAGTCAAAAAGCCAGTCTGGTTTCAGACTGGCTTTTTTTATGCTTTGTTTTAATTTAAATGAAACTGAAAAGGTATTTTAAATATTTTGTGATTTGAGTCACAAAACTGTTGATCGATAAAATCCGGAGGAGTAGACTTTGTTTTGTGAGTTGAGTCACAAAAAATATCACTACTATCGCAGGATAAAAATCATGAAACTGATCAACAAAATCATCGCTCTCTTCAGCTCTATGAACATCTCTTTCGGTACTTTCAACCTGTAAGGTTGATGACCGCACTGGCCGCCCACCTGTAGGTCAGATGCTGTTCTGTGATGCGCTGTACCGCTAACGAAAACGACAACACATGCGGTGTAAACAGAACCCAAAAATGAAGAAGGTCGCCTTACGGCGACCTTTGTATTTTGACCAGTAGTACAACCTACGCCTTAATCCTTATTCAGGAAATCACCGGTCTTAAAGCTGCCGTCCGCATTACGCTCCAGCGGCTGTGGTAATGTTAGCGACTGGAAGTCTTGCGCACGCAGTTCCTTCCCTTCCGTGTTCACGCTTTTGCCCTTCTCGATGAAGTAGTTCGTGGCATCAATGTTGCCCACCACCGCATCATCATATTTCCCCGGCTGGCTGCGCAGCGAAATGTTGTCGCTGAATACACCCTGCGTAGATGCATCGCCATAAGGGCTTGGACGGAAGATAAAGTTAAAGCGCTGGTTGTCGACGGCGACGTTATTGACCACCACCAGCTTGCCTGGGTTGAAGTTATCGGTGAAGCCATCAAGATGGTTGCCGATCGCGATACTGTTGCGGATTTCGTGCGCCACCGGCTGCCCTTCGCCGCCCAGCTTGAAGCCGTTGCTGGTGTTGTCGCGGGCAACAGAGTTCTCGATTACCACCACGCCGTTGGCGCCGTCCTCAATCTTATTAAACAGATCGAAGCCATCATCAATGTTGTTGTGTGAGTAGCATCCTTCCAGTCGGTTGCCTTCACCCACGCGCATCTTCACCGCAAAACCGTCAGCGTTGATCTTGCCTGGATCCTCGTTGCTGTGGGACTCCGAGTTTACCACGCGGTTATAGCTTGCCCACAGCGGACGACCAATCTTATCGACCGAGGAAATTTGAATCCCGGTATCATCATTGCGATAAGCCGTTACATTCTCGATCAGGTTATGGCTGCCCTGAATACGCAGGCTCTTCCCGGTGATATCCACGCCGCGTAGCGTCCAGTAGTTACCGTCCAGCAGCATACCGTGGATAACCGCTTTACCGTTGGCTTCCAGCGTTTTACGACCATTCTCAAGACCGCTGGCTGAAAGCGGAATGTCGGTCTTCGGATAGTCACCTGCCGCCAGCACAATTTTTCCGCCCGGCGCGACCAGAACGATGGCTGTTTGCAAATCCATTGGCGCGTCGGCGGTACCTTTTGCATCTGCCTTGCCGTTTGCTGCCGCGTACAGCGTGCTGGTGGAGATACCTTTCTGCTGGTTAACGGTCAACTGCTGCTCAACCGGCGTCCGGTCTTTACCGCTGGTGGGGGTAAAGGTCACCTGGAAGGTATTGCTCTCTTTCAGCGTGGCGGGCTGAGTGAACATCTCGCCGGCCTTCACCGCTTTATTCTCCCCGATCACCACTTCATTATGCCGAACGGTAAACAGCCCGTCGTAGTTGGCACGCGCTTGAAGCGTGTACTCTGGCGTCAGACTCTTACTGCCCGATGCGACCTGCATCACCACCGGCCATGATTTGGCGACGAACGGTTTAGAGGCCACGGTTTTCGCCTCAGAGGTGGTCAGCGAAGCGTCTTTAACGGTAATTTTGGCATTACGTGACGCAAAGAAGCCCACGTAATACTGTTTTTTATCCTGCACGGAGATCATATCTGCGTGCGGCACGCGCTCAGTCACCCACTCTTCACTTCCCTCCGGCGCCCAGGCGGTAACGAAGCCGTCATTCGTCCGTTCGAGCTTCAGGCGGAACGTAGGCGACTGACGCAGATCAACCCCTTCCTTGTAACTGACTTTCTTAATCTCGGACCCGGCGTTACCCCATGGTTGGGTTATACCGTTACGTGCGATCGCCTGTAGCTTCACGCGGTAATCATCTTTCTTGTCCTGGGTCATAATGGCGTTCATCACCATATTCGATGCCGCAGGAAACTCTTCATAGCCTTCTTTCAGCGGTTCCTGGCGTGGAATGCCGATGATATCGCGCACCAGTAGCCCCGCGCCTTCCTGTGCGGCCGGTTTAGCGCCGTTTTCCGGGCCAAACTGATCGACGGTTACCGTGGCCGATAGCACAAAGTTCTCATCGCTCGGTAACGTGGTGTAGAAGAAGGTCAAACCGTCGTGCGAGTTGGCGATTTTGCCGCCGCGACTTTCGATGGTGATAGGTTTGCTGAGGTCGGCAATTTGCTGTGATGTCAGCGTCTTACCATCGATAGTGACGTTGTTTACGCCCACTTTCTCCGGAAGAACGTTGGAGGAGAAGTTAACGTCAGTAGACTGCCCAAAAGCGATCGCCTTCCATTGCTGGGGCGTCTGGGCCTGCGCCGCGAGAGAAAGCGCTGCACTACAAAGGGTAAGAGCCAGAGGTATCTTCTTGTTCATATTATCTTCCTGAATGGTTGATCGACGTAATTATCAACAAATTAAAACGTTGTTTCTTTTTTGCTCGTCACAATAATGAGTAAATAAAACGTCGTTTTGAAATGGTTAATCCTTTATTCAGGTGATAAAAAAACAAGATAAGCAGTGAGATAGCGCAGAATATGGCGCTGGGTCTGATTTCTTACAAGACAAATAGATTTGATATAGACGAAAATAAGGACAGAAAGTCAGGACGTAAGGGGATGTTGAACGTTTTATCAGCAAGCCATTTCATGCTGCAAAATATGTAGAATTTTCAACAAGAACCTGGTTTACTTCATACTTAATCTACAGACAGGATACCTATGTCTAACCGTACCATGAGCGTTGTGATCCTTGCCGCTGGCAAAGGCACGCGTATGTATTCCGATCTTCCTAAAGTGCTGCACACCCTGGCTGGCAAGCCGATGGTGCAGCATGTCATTGATGCCGCGAATCATGTTGGCGCAAACCAGGTTCACCTGGTGTACGGTCACGGCGGTGATTTGCTTAAGCAAGCCTTATCCGACGACAACCTGAACTGGGTGCTGCAGGCGGAACAGCTGGGCACCGGTCATGCGATGCAGCAGGCTGCGCCGTTCTTCGCGGATGACGAAGATATTCTGATGCTGTACGGCGACGTACCGCTGATATCGGTAGAAACGCTGCAGCGTCTGCGCGAAGCCAAGCCGCAGGGCGGAATAGGTCTGCTGACGGTGGTGCTGGACGATCCGAGCGGCTATGGCCGCATTACCCGTGAAAACGGCAAAGTGACCGGTATTGTCGAGCATAAAGATGCCACCGAAGCACAGCGTCAGATTCAGGAAATTAACACCGGTATCCTGATTGCCAACGGCGCGGATCTGAAGCGCTGGCTGGCGAAGCTCGACAATAACAATGCGCAGGGCGAGTTCTATATCACCGATATTATCGCCATGGCGTATCAGGAAGGGCGTGAAATTGCCGCGGTGCATCCGGCGCGTATCAGTGAAACCGACGGTGTGAATAACCGTCTGCAGCTCGCCCGCCTTGAACGTATTTATCAGTCTGAGCAGGCTGAAAAGCTGCTGCTGGCGGGTGTGATGCTGCGTGACCCGGCGCGTTTTGATCTGCGCGGTACCTTGTCTCACGGGCGCGATGTCGAAATTGATACTAACGTTATCCTTGAAGGCAACGTGGTGCTGGGCAATCGCGTCAAAATCGGCGCGGGCTGTGTGATTAAAAACGCTACCATCGGCGATGACTGTGAAATCAGTCCGTACAGCGTGGTGGAAGATGCGCATCTGGAAGCCGCCTGCACCATCGGGCCGTTTGCGCGTCTGCGTCCGGGCGCTGAACTGCTGGAAGGCGCTCACGTCGGTAACTTCGTCGAAATGAAAAAAGCGCGTCTGGGTAAAGGCTCGAAGGCCGGCCATCTGACCTACCTCGGCGACGCGGAAATTGGCGACAACGTGAATATCGGTGCGGGGACCATTACCTGCAACTACGATGGCGCGAATAAGTTTAAAACCATTATTGGCGATGACGTCTTTGTTGGTTCCGACAGCCAGCTGGTGGCGCCGGTCACCATTGGTAAAGGCGTGACGATTGCCGCCGGGACTACCGTCACCCGCAACGTCGCGGATAACGAACTGGTCCTGAGCCGCGTACCGCAGGTACACAAGCAAGGCTGGCAGCGTCCGGTGAAGATTAAGAAGTAGGCCTGATAAGGCGTAGCCGCATCAGGCAACAAAGGCGAGGAGATAACATAATCTCCCGCCCACCATGCAGTACCTATAAAAATAACCCCACTCTCTACAAGGCTCGGGGCGCCCGGTATACGGGCAACAGGTTGACCGACAACGCGTAAAAAATCGGAACATAAACTTATGTGTGGAATTGTTGGCGCAGTCGCGCAACGTGATGTAGCTGAAATCCTTCTCGAAGGCCTCCGTCGTTTGGAATACCGTGGATACGACTCTGCGGGTTTGGCGGTGGTGGATGCAGAAGGTCATATGACCCGTCTGCGTCGTCTGGGAAAAGTCCAGATGCTGGCTCAGGCAGCGGAAGAACAACCGCTGTCCGGCGGCACCGGTATTGCCCACACCCGTTGGGCAACCCACGGCGAACCATCGGAAGGCAATGCGCATCCGCATGTGTCTGAACACATTGCGGTGGTGCATAACGGCATCATCGAAAACCACGAACCGCTGCGCGAAATGCTGCAAGCGCGCGGCTATGTCTTCGTTTCAGCGACCGACACTGAAGTGATTGCTCACCTGGTGCATTGGGAGATGGAACAGGGCTGTACCTTACGTGAAGCGGTGCTGCGCGCTATTCCACAGCTGCGCGGCGCTTACGGTACGGTCATTATGGACTCCCGCGATCCGAGCACGCTGCTGGCAGCGCGTTCCGGTAGCCCATTGGTGATTGGCCTTGGGATGGGCGAGAACTTTATCGCTTCTGACCAGCTGGCGCTGCTGCCGGTAACCCGTCGATTCATCTTCCTGGAAGAAGGCGATATCGCGGAAGTGACCCGCCGTACCGTGGCTATCTTCGATAAGACTGGCGCGGAAGTGAAGCGTCAGGATATCGAATCAAACGTGCAGTACGATGCCGGTGATAAAGGCATCTACCGCCACTACATGCAAAAAGAGATCTACGAGCAGCCGAACGCGATCAAAAACACCTTAACCGGGCGTATTAGCCACGGTCAGGTGGATCTGAGTGAGCTGGGGCCGGAGGCCGATGCGCTATTGGCGAAAGTGGAGCATATCCAGATTATCGCCTGTGGCACTTCCTACAACTCGGGAATGGTGGCGCGCTATTGGTTTGAATCGCTGGCCGGTATGCCGTGCGATGTCGAAATCGCATCGGAATTCCGCTACCGCAAATCCGCCGTGCGCCCGAATAGCCTGGTGATCACGCTGTCGCAGTCCGGTGAGACCGCCGACACCCTGGCTGGCCTGCGCCTGACCAAAGAGCTGGGTTACCTGGGCTCGCTGGCGATTTGTAACGTGGCGGGCTCGTCGCTGGTGCGCGAATCCGACCTGGCGATTATGACCAAAGCGGGCGCTGAGATTGGTGTGGCCTCCACCAAAGCGTTTACGACTCAGCTGACCGTTCTGCTGCTGTTGGTGGCAAAAATGGCCCGTCTGAAAGGTCAGGATTCCGCCGTTGAGCAGGATATTGTGCACGGTCTGCAGGCGCTGCCAAGCCGTATCGAACAGATGCTGTCGCAGGACAAACGCATCGAAGCGCTGGCAGAAGATTTCTCCGACAAGCACCACGCGCTGTTCCTGGGCCGCGGCGATCAGTACCCGATCGCGCTGGAAGGTGCGCTGAAGCTGAAAGAGATCTCCTACATTCATGCGGAAGCCTACGCCGCCGGTGAGCTGAAGCACGGCCCGCTGGCGCTGATTGACGCCGATATGCCGGTGATTGTCGTCGCACCGAACAATGAGCTGCTGGAAAAACTGAAATCCAACATCGAAGAGGTTCGCGCGCGCGGCGGTGAGCTGTATGTCTTTGCCGATCAGGACGCGGCGTTTACCGATAGCGACAACATGCACATCATCGAGCTGCCGCATGTGGAAGAGGTTATTGCACCAATCTTCTACACCGTGCCGCTACAGCTGCTGGCTTATCACGTGGCGCTGATTAAGGGCACCGACGTTGACCAGCCGCGTAACCTGGCGAAATCAGTCACCGTAGAGTAAATGTGTCACCTAAAAGGCTGCTGAACGATCGGCAGCCTTTTTTTTATACCTTTTGTCCTTTATTAATATTTGGTTACAAATATTCTTGTTTGCTTATTTATTTGTTTAACTAACTTTACATTCAACTTCTTTTTTTGTGGTGAATGAATCTATTTTGTTAAATTGGATAAAAAAGAGCCATTTTAGACGAGTGTTGAATAATGG
>NZ_JANEWH010000121.1:0-13907 GCF_028069715.1 Kluyvera sp. Awk 3
GTCCTGGGGTGGGCGGGCACTGTATTGCCGTCGACCCGTGGTTCATCGTGGCGCAAAATCCGCAGCAGGCACGTCTGATCCGTACCGCGCGTGAAGTGAACGACCATAAACCGTTCTGGGTGATCGACAAGGTGAAGGCGAATGTCGCCGACTGCCTGGCCGCCAGCGACAAACGCGCCAGCGAATTGAAAATTGCCTGCTTTGGCCTGGCATTTAAACCGAACATCGATGACCTGCGCGAAAGTCCGGCGATGGAAATTGCTGAACTGATCGCCCAGTGGCACAGTGGCGAAACGCTGGTGGTAGAGCCGAATATTCATCAACTGCCGAAAAAACTCGACGGCTTGTGCTCGCTGGTGTCGGTAGAGACGGCGTTAGCCGATGCCGATGTGTTGGTGATGCTGGTCGACCATGCTCAGTTTAAAGCCATCAGCGGCGACGTAATTGCCCAGCAGTTTATTGTCGATACCAAAGGGGTCTGGCGTTGAAACGTATTCTGGTGACTGGCGGCGCGGGCTTTATTGGCTCCGCCGTCGTACGTCACATCATTAACCACACCGCGGACAGCGTGGTGGTCGTTGATAAGCTGACCTACGCCGGTAACCTGGCGTCTTTAGCGCCGGTTGCGGATGATGATCGCTTTGCTTTCGAGCAAGTGGATATCTGCGATCGCCCGGCGCTGGACCGCGTGTTTGCCCAGTATTGCCCGGACGTGGTGATGCACCTGGCCGCGGAAAGCCACGTTGACCGTTCTATCGATGGACCGGCGGCATTTATCGAAACCAACATTGTCGGTACCTACACGCTGCTGGAAGCCGCTCGCGCCTGGTGGTCCACGCTGGATGATGCGGGTAAAGCGGCGTTCCGCTTCCACCATATTTCTACCGATGAAGTGTACGGCGATCTGCATTCGACGGACGATTTCTTTACCGAAACCACGCCGTATGCGCCAAGCAGCCCGTATTCCGCGTCGAAAGCCAGCAGCGACCATCTGGTACGCGCCTGGCTGCGTACCTATGGCCTGCCGACGCTTATCACTAACTGTTCAAACAACTACGGTCCGTACCACTTCCCGGAAAAACTGATCCCGCTGACTATTCTCAACGCCCTGGCGGGTAAACCGCTGCCGGTGTACGGCAACGGTCAGCAGATTCGCGACTGGCTGTTTGTCGATGACCACGCCCGCGCGCTCTATCTCGTCGCCACCACCGGCGGCATTGGCGAAACCTACAATATTGGCGGTCATAACGAGCGTAAAAATATCGAGGTCGTCGAGACGATTTGCGCGCTGCTTGAAGAACTGGTGCCGCAAAAGCCGCAGGGTATTGCGCGTTATCATGACCTGATTACTTTTGTCACCGATCGTCCGGGCCATGATTTACGCTACGCGATTGATGCCGCGAAAATTGCCCGCGAGCTGGGCTGGACGCCGGAAGAGACGTTTGAAAGCGGTATGCGTAAAACGGTGCAGTGGTACCTCGCCAACGAAAGCTGGTGGAAGCAGGTACAGGACGGCAGCTATCAGGGTGAACGCCTGGGTCTGAAAGGCTAAAACGCCCGGAGGAGGAAAAGCAATGAAAGGCATTATTCTGGCTGGCGGCTCGGGTACGCGCCTGCATCCGATTACCCGCGGCGTGTCGAAGCAGCTGTTGCCGATTTACGATAAGCCAATGATCTACTATCCGCTGTCGGTGCTGATGCTGGCGGGGATCCGTGACATTTTGATTATCACTACCCCGGAAGACAAAGGTTACTTCCAGCGACTGTTGGGCGACGGCAGTGAGTTCGGTATTTCACTACAGTACGCTGAACAGCCAAGCCCGGATGGGCTGGCGCAGGCGTTTATTATTGGCGAAACCTTCCTCAACGGCGAACCGTCGTGCCTGGTACTGGGTGACAATATCTTCTTTGGCCAGGGCTTCAGCCCGAAACTGCGTCACGTGGCAGCGCGTAGTGAAGGGGCGACAGTCTTTGGTTATCAGGTGATGGATCCGGAACGTTTTGGCGTGGTGGAATTTGATGACCAGTTCCAGGCGCTGTCGCTGGAAGAAAAACCGAAACAACCTAAATCGAACTGGGCGGTCACCGGGCTGTATTTCTACGACAGCAATGTTGTGGAATACGCGAAGCGGGTGAAGCCCTCCGAACGCGGCGAGCTGGAAATCACGTCCATCAACCAGATGTATCTTGATGATGGCAAGCTGACCGTCGAGCTGCTGGGGCGCGGTTTTGCCTGGTTGGATACCGGCACCCACGACAGCCTGATTGAAGCGAGCATGTTTGTGCAGACGGTCGAAAAACGTCAGGGCTTTAAAATTGCCTGTCTGGAAGAGATCGCCTGGCGCAACGGCTGGCTTGACGATGAAGGTGTGAAGCGCGCCGCCGCCGGGCTGGCGAAAACCGGCTACGGTCAATATCTGCTGGAGCTGCTTCGTGCCCGTCCGCGCCAATATTGAGCCCCTGACGTGGGAAAATCAGTTTTTCGGCGTGAATAGCGCGATCGTCCGTTTTGCCGACGATGCGCCGCTGCTGACCGCCGAACGGCTGGCGGGCTGGTCGCGGGTGCAGGCGAAGATCGCCGCACACCAGGTCGCGCAACTGGATGCGCTGCAGGCGCTGGGCTTTCAGCTCGTGGAAGGTGAGGTCGATCTGGCGCTGCCCGTGACACCGGTAGCCTGCCCGCAGGCGCAGGTGGCCTGCGAGTCCGATATCCCGGAATTACGGGCACTGGCGGCGCAGGCGTTTGCCTTAAGCCGCTTTCGTGCTCCGTGGTACGCTCCCGACGCCAGCGGCCGCTTCTATGCTCAGTGGATAGAAAATGCGGTCAAGGGCACGTTTGATAACCAGTGCCTGGTTTTTCGCGACAACAACGGCGCGATCCGCGCATTTGTTTCTCTACGAGAATTGAGTGCCTCCGATGCGCGTATTGGCCTGCTGGCCGGACGCGGCGCGGGCGCAGAATTGATGCAGGCTGCGGTACGCTGGGCGTATACTCGCGGCCTATCGACGCTACGTGTGGCGACGCAAGCCGGCAACACCGCAGCACTTCAACGCTATATTCACAGCGGCGCTAATGTCGTCAGCACCGCGTACTGGCTATACAGGTGACATCATGATCCCATTTAACGCCCCACCAGTCGTGGGTACCGAACTCGATTACATGCAATCCGCGATGGGTAGCGGCAAGCTGTGCGGCGACGGCGGCTTTACCCGCCGCTGCCAGCAGTGGATGGAGCAACGCTTTGGTAGCGCCAAAGTGCTGTTAACGCCGTCCTGTACCGCATCGCTGGAGATGGCGGCCATCCTGCTGGATATCCAGCCGGGCGACGAAGTGATCATGCCGAGCTATACCTTTGTCTCCACCGCCAACGCCTTCGTGCTGCGCGGCGCCAAAATTGTGTTTGTCGACGTGCATAAAGAGACCATGAACATCGATGAGACGCGGATTGAAGCGGCAATCACCGACAAAACCCGCGCCATCGTGCCGGTGCACTACGCGGGCGTGGCCTGCGAGATGGACACCATCATGGCGCTGGCGAAGAAGTACAACCTGTTCGTGGTAGAAGACGCCGCGCAGGGCGTGATGTCGACCTACAAAGGCCGCGCGCTGGGCTCCATCGGCCATATCGGTTGCTTCAGCTTCCACGAAACCAAAAACTACACTGCGGGTGGTGAAGGCGGCGCAACGCTGATTAACGATCGTGCGCTGGTCGAGCGGGCGGAAATCATCCGCGAAAAAGGCACCAACCGTAGCCAGTTCTTCCGTGGGCTGGTGGATAAGTACACCTGGCGCGATATTGGTTCGAGCTACCTGATGTCCGATCTGCAGGCCGCCTATCTGTGGGCGCAACTCGAAGCCGCCGACCGTATCAACAAGCAACGTCTCGCGCTATGGCAGAGCTACTATGATGCGCTGCTGCCGCTGGCTGACAGCGGACGTATTGACCTGCCGGTGATTCCGCAAGACTGCGACCATAATGCGCATATGTTTTACATCAAGCTGCGCGACGTTGAAGACCGCAGCGCGCTGATTAACTGGCTGAAAGAGGCCGAGATTCTGGCGGTGTTCCACTATATTCCGCTGCACTCCTGTCCGGCGGGCGAGAAGTTTGGCGAGTTCCACGGTGAAGATCGCTTTACCACCAAAGAAAGTGAGCGCCTACTTCGTTTACCGCTGTTCTACAATCTGTCGCCGGTCAATCAGCGCACGGTGATCAATACGCTGCTGAGCTACTTCGCCTGATATGTCGCTGGCAAAAGCTTCGGTGTGGACCGCCGCGTCCACGCTGGTAAAAATTGGCGTTGGCCTGCTGGTGGTGAAGCTGCTGGCGGTGTCGTTCGGCCCCTCGGGCGTCGGCCAGGCGGGTAACTTCCGCCAACTGGTGACCGTGCTCGGCGTACTCGCCGGGGCCGGTATTTTCAACGGGGTGACGAAATTTGTCGCCCAGCATCATGACGACCCGGCGCGCTTGCGGCAGGTCGTCGGCACCTCCTCGGCGATGGTGTTGGGTTTTTCGACGCTACTGGCGGCGATCTTCCTGCTGGCGGCGGCACCGATAAGTCAGGGCCTGTTTGGCCATAGCCACTATCAGGGGCTGGTACGGCTGGTCGCGCTGGTACAGATGGGCATCGCCTGGGCGAACCTGCTGCTGGCGCTGATGAAAGGGTTTCGCGATGCGGCGGGTAATGCGCTGTCGTTGATCGCCGGGAGCCTGATTGGCGTTGTGGCCTATTACGCCTGCTATCGGTTAGGCGGTTACGAGGGGGCGCTACTGGGGTTGGCGCTGGTGCCAGCGCTGATTGTCATTCCCGCGGCGGTGATGTTAACCCGGCGCGGCCAGATTCCGTGGGGTTATCTCAAGCCGCAGTGGGACAATGCGCTGGCCGGCCAGTTGGGTAAATTTACCCTGATGGCGCTGATTACCTCGGTCACGATGCCGGTGGCCTACGTGATGATGCGAAACCTGATGGCGGCGCACTACAGCTGGGATGAAGTCGGGATTTGGCAGGGCGTCAGCAGTATCTCCGACGCTTATCTACAGTTTATTACCGCTTCGTTTAGCGTCTATTTGCTACCAACGTTATCGCGCCTGGTCGCGAAGCAGGATATTTCTCGTGAAATTGGCCGCTCGCTGAAGTTTGTATTACCCGCCGTGGCGGCGGCGAGTCTGACCGTCTGGTTGCTGCGCGATTTTGCTATCTGGCTGCTGTTCTCCTCGAAGTTTGTCGCCATGCGCGACCTGTTCGCGTGGCAGTTGGTGGGCGATGTATTGAAAGTAGGCGCTTACGTTTTTGGTTATTTAGTCATCGCTAAGGCTTCGCTGCGCTTTTATATTCTGGCGGAACTGAGTCAGTTCACGCTGCTCACGGCGTTCTCGCACTGGCTGATTCCGGCGCACGGTGCGCTGGGGGCGGCGCAGGCCTATATGGCGACCTATATTGTTTATTTCGCGCTGTGTAGCGGCGTATTTTTAATTTGGCGTAAACGGCAATGACCGAACTGATACATATCCTGGGATCGGATATCCCTCATCATAACCAGACAGTGCTGCGGTTTTTTGCCGAGGAGCTGGCCGAAGAGCCTGCGCACGCCCGTCAGTTTATGGTGGTCAGCAAAGACGACGGCCTGGAGGCCGCGTTCCCTTCGCTGATGATTGAACGCTACGTCGATAAATCGGCGCTGGCGAAAGCCGTGGTGGCGAAGGCGAAGACCAATCGCCAGCAGCGATTCTTCTTCCACGGCCAGTTTAATACCGGCATCTGGTTGGCGTTGCTGAGCGGCGGCCTGAAGCCGTCGCAGGTGAGCTGGCATATCTGGGGAGCCGATCTGTATGAAGTCTCGCGTGGCCTGAAGTTCCGCCTGTTCTATCCGCTGCGCCGGATGGCACAAGGCCGCGTAGGGCGCGTGTTCGCCACCTGCGGCGATCTGAGCTATTTCGGCAATATGCACCCGCAGGTGCCCGGTGAGTTGCTCTATTTCCCGACGCGGATGGATCCGGCGCTGAATTCGCTGGCGGATTCCACGCCGCGAGAAGGCAAGTTGACCATTCTGGTGGGCAACTCTGGCGATCGTAGTAACGAACACATTGCCGCGCTGAAGGCAGTGCACCAGCAGTTTGGCGACACGGTAAACGTGATCGTACCGATGGGCTACCCGGCCAACAACGAGGCTTATATCGCTGAAGTAGACCACGCCGCGCAGGCGTTGTTCAGCAAAGAAAATGTGCAGATTTTGCGGGAAAAGCTGGAATTTGACGCCTATCTTGCCCTGTTGCGCCGCTGCGACCTGGGCTATTTTATTTTTGCGCGCCAGCAGGGTATTGGCACACTGTGCTTGCTCATTCAGGCGGGGATCCCCTGCGTGTTGAACCGTCAGAACCCGTTCTGGCTGGATATGGCCGAGCAGAACATTCCGGTGTTGTTTACTGATGACGCGCTCACCGATCCGGTGGTGCGAGAAGCCCAGCGTCAGCTGGCGCTGGTGGACAAAAACGCCATCGCCTTTTTCAAACCTAACTATCTGGCGCCATGGCATCGGGCGTTGCAACTGGCGGCGGGGGAAGCGGTATGAGCGAAATGCAGTTTACCGGGCTGTTCGTTGTCTGGCTGCTGTCGACGCTGTTTATCGGCACCCTGACGTGGTTCGAGTTTCGCCGCGTGCGTTTTAACTTCAACGTCTTCTTTTCGTTGTTGTTCCTGCTGACTTTTTTCTTCGGCTTCCCGCTGACCTGTACCCTGGTGTTTCGCTTCGGCGTCGGCGTTTCTCCGCCTGATGTATTGCTGCAAACGCTACTGATTTCGGTCTGTTTCTACGCGGTGTACTACGTCACTTACAAAACCCGGCTGCGCCCTGCCAATGCGACGGTCACGCGCCGCCCGCTGTTTACCATGAACCGGGTTGAGACGCATATTACCTGGGTATTGCTGATGGGGCTTGCGCTGTTGACGGTCGGCACGTTCTTCCTGCACAACGGTTTTCTGCTCTTTAAGCTGCACTCCTATAGCCAGATTTTTTCCAATGAGGTCTCCGGGGTCGCGCTTAAGCGCTTCTTTTACTTCTTTATTCCGGCGATGCTGGTTGTCTATTTTCTCAAGCCGAGCTTTAAAGCGTGGATTGGCTTCCTGATTGCTACCGTGGCCTTCGGCCTGCTGACCTATGCTATCGTCGGCGGCACGCGAGCAAACATTATCATCGCTTTCGCTATCTTCCTGTTTATCGGTATTATTCGCGGCTGGATTTCGCTGTGGATGCTGGTGGCGGCGGGCGTGCTGGGCATTGTTGGCATGTTCTGGCTGGCGTTGAAACGCTACGGTATGAACGTCAGTGGTGACGAAGCGTTTTATACCTTCCTTTACCTTACGCGCGATACCTTCTCGCCGTGGGAGAACCTGGCGCTGCTGCTGCAAAACTACGATAAGATCGACTTCCAGGGCCTGGCGCCAATGGTGCGCGACTTTTACGTCTTTATCCCCAGTTGGCTGTGGCCATCGCGCCCAAGCATTGTGCTGAATACCGCCAACTACTTTACCTGGGAAGTGCTTAACAACCACTCCGGCTTGGCTATCTCACCGACGCTGATTGGCTCGCTGGTGGTGATGGGCGGCATGTGGTTTGTGCCGCTGGGCGCGGTCGCGGTTGGGCTGATTATCAAATGGTTCGACTGGCTGTATAGTCTGGGCAAGCAGGAGCCGAATCGCTATAAGGCGGCCATTCTGCACAGTTTCTGTTTTAGCGCAATTTTCAACATGATCGTGCTGGCGCGTGAGGGGTTGGATTCGTTCGGTTCTCGCGTCGTCTTCTTTATGGTCATCTTTGGTTTCTGTTTGCTGGTGGCGAAATTGCTGTACTGGTTGTTTGAGAGCGCGGGGCTGATTCATCAGCGGTTAAAACGCCCTGCGCAGGTTGGAGAAGGATAAAATGGCTGACTTACGGACCGCGCCGACTTATACCCTACGCGGGATCAACCTCATCGGCTGGCGCAATATGCAGCACGCGCTGGACTATCTGTATGCGGGTGGCAATCTGAAGCAAGGGACTCTGGTGGCGATCAACGCCGAGAAGATGCTGACGCTGGAAGATAACGCCGAAGTGCGGGCGTTGATTAACGACGCCGAGTTTAAATATGCCGACGGTATCTCGGTAGTGCGATCCGTACGTAAGAAATACCCAACTGCTGATGTGTCTCGTGTGGCGGGGGCCGACCTGTGGGAGGCGCTGATGGCGCGCGCGGGCGCGGAAGGGACACCGGTGTTTCTGGTCGGCGGTAAGCCGGAGGTGATGGCCGAAACGGCGCAAAAACTGCGTCAGCAGTGGAACGTCAATCTGGTGGGTACCCAGGATGGCTATTTCACCGCCGAGCAGCGTCCCGCGTTGTTTGAACGTATCCGCGACAGCGGGGCGAAAATCGTGACCGTAGCGATGGGCTCGCCTAAGCAGGAAATCCTGATGCGCGACTGCCGTCAGGTTTACCCTGACGCCCTCTACATGGGGGTGGGCGGCACTTACGACGTCTTTACCGGCCACGTCAAACGCGCGCCTAAGGTGTGGCAAACGCTGGGGCTGGAGTGGCTTTATCGCCTGTTTTCCCAGCCGAGCCGCATCACGCGCCAGCTGCGCCTGCTGCGCTATTTACGCTGGCATTACACCAATAACCTCTGAATATTCCGCGCATTATTCGCCATGAATCACGCATTTCCTGCGTGATTCATTCACAATCTCGATACGTTATCCCTCATTTATATTTGCCATTTGTGTGAAATTGTTAAACCATTCGCATGCCCTGACGATGTATCCGTATTTCTACGGATATGTCCACATCCGAAAGACATCTTTTTTCTATAAAAATAAAACCGGCATTGACCGGGTATATATGCAAACACAAGAGGATCTATGGCAGAGAATAAACCGGAGCTCCAGCGCGGCCTGGAAGCCCGTCATATTGAGTTGATTGCCCTTGGCGGCACCATTGGCGTCGGCCTGTTCATGGGCGCGGCAAGCACCCTGAAGTGGGCCGGTCCGTCAGTGCTGCTGGCCTACATTCTGGCCGGGGTTTTTGTTTTCTTCATTATGCGTTCGATGGGCGAAATGCTGTTTATCGAACCGGTCACCGGCTCGTTCGCCGTTTACGCGCACCGTTATATGAGCCCGTTCTTCGGCTACCTCACCGCCTGGTCATACTGGTTTATGTGGATGGCGGTCGGGATTTCGGAGATTACGGCGATAGGGGTGTACGTGCAGTTCTGGTTCCCTGAGATGGCGCAGTGGATCCCGGCGCTGATTGCCGTGGGGCTGGTGGCGCTGGCGAACCTGGCGGCGGTGCGCTTGTACGGGGAAATTGAGTTCTGGTTCGCAATGATTAAGGTCACCACCATTATCGTGATGATCGTCATTGGTCTTGGTGTGATTTTCTTCGGTTTTGGCAACGGCGGCACCTCCATCGGTTTTAGCAACCTCACTGAACACGGCGGCTTCTTCGCGGGCGGCTGGAAGGGCTTCCTGACGGCATTGTGCATCGTTGTGGCTTCCTATCAGGGCGTAGAGCTTATCGGCATGACGGCCGGTGAAGCCAGGAACCCGCAGGTGACTCTGCGCAGCGCGGTAGGCAAAGTGCTGTGGCGCATCCTGATTTTCTACGTGGGCGCGATTTTCGTTATCGTCACCATCTTCCCGTGGAATGAAATTGGCACCAACGGCAGCCCGTTTGTACTGACCTTCGCCAAAATCGGTATCACCGCGGCGGCAGGCATTATCAACTTTGTGGTACTGACAGCGGCACTGTCTGGCTGTAACAGCGGAATGTACAGCTGCGGGCGCATGCTTTACGCGCTGGCGAAAAACCGTCAGCTGCCTGCGGCGATGGGTAAAGTGAGCAAAAGCGGCGTACCGGCGGTTGGGGTGAGCGTGTCGATTGTTATTCTGCTGATTGGCTCCTGCCTGAACTACATCATTCCAAACCCGCAGCGTGTGTTCGTCTACGTCTACAGCGCCAGCGTGCTGCCGGGGATGGTGCCGTGGTTTGTTATTCTGATTAGCCAGCTGCGTTTCCGTCGCGCACATAAAGCGGCGATTGCCAGCCATCCGTTCCGCTCAATTATGTTCCCGTGGGCCAACTATTTGACCATGGCGTTCCTGATTTGTGTGCTGATCGGTATGGGCTTCAATGACGATACCCGTATGTCGCTGTTTGTGGGCGCGCTGTTTTTGGCCATCGTGACCGTGGTTTATAAGGTTTTTGGCATGGGCAAGAGCGTTGAAGTGCAAAAAGTGCAGAAATAAGCAGCAAAACGCACAAACCATGAGCAAACGATAATTTTCTTTAAAAAGGCACTAGACAGCGGGGTAGGAAGTCCGTATTATCCGACCCCGCAACGGCGCTAAGCGCCCGTAGCTCAGCTGGATAGAGCGCTGCCCTCCGGAGGCAGAGGTCTCAGGTTCGAATCCTGTCGGGCGCACCATTTACCCGGTGCTGGAGCTGCGGTGGTTTTTTTAAGACCGCGTAAAAGATTTGCAGTGGTGGCTATAGCTCAGTTGGTAGAGCCCTGGATTGTGATTCCAGTTGTCGTGGGTTCGAATCCCATTAGCCACCCCATTATTTGATAGAGTTGTGAATTTGCGAAGGTGGCGGAATTGGTAGACGCGCTAGCTTCAGGTGTTAGTGTCCTTAGGATGTGGGGGTTCGAGTCCCCCCCCTCGCACCACGACTTTAACGAATTGAACTAAAAATTCAAAAAGCAGTATTTCGGCGAGTAGCGCAGCTTGGTAGCGCAACTGGTTTGGGACCAGTGGGTCGGAGGTTCGAATCCTCTCTCGCCGACCAATTTTGAACCCCGCTTCGGCGGGGTTTTTTGTTTTCTCCGTTCCAAGCACATTTCCGAATTTCTCGCCATGCGCAAAAAACGCCCCTTTCGCTGAGAAATGCTTCTCTATGATGAAGCATTCCCGTGCATAAGGATGGCGAGACGATGCCCCAACAGATCCCAATCCGCGCGTTTCACGCGATGGCCAAGCCCAGCGGCTCTGACTGCAACCTCAACTGTACCTACTGTTTTTATCTTGAGAAGCAAGCGCTTTACCCCGACGTGTGCTCACGCATGAGTGACCAGACGCTGGAGGCCTACATCAAAAACTATATTGCCGCCGTTGAAGCGCAGGCTGAAGTGGCCTTTACCTGGCAGGGTGGCGAGCCGACGCTGCTGGGACTCGACTTTTATCGTCGCGCGGTGGCGTTACAGGCTAAATACGGCGCGGGTCGACGCATCAGCAACAGTTTTCAGACCAACGGCGTGTTGCTGAATGACGAGTGGTGCCTCTTTTTCCGCGAACAGCGTTTTTTAATCGGCCTGTCTCTGGATGGTCCGGCGGAGATTCACAACGCCTATCGTCTGACAAAAGGCGGCAAGCCCACGCACAAGCTGGTGATGCGCGCGCTGGCGCTACTGCAAAAACACGGCGTTGATTACAATATTCTGGCCTGCGTGAACCGGCAAAGCGCACAGCAACCGCTTAAAGTTTATGATTTTCTGTGTGAATCCGGCGTGGAATTCATCCAGTTTATCCCGGTCGTCGAGCGTCTGGCTGGCCCGCGGGAAGCCAATGTGGGGCTTTCGCTGCAGGGGCCAGGGAGTGAGCATTCAGC
The DNA here is from genome assembly GCF_028069715.1 of Kluyvera sp. Awk 3. Taxonomy (NCBI): domain Bacteria; kingdom Pseudomonadati; phylum Pseudomonadota; class Gammaproteobacteria; order Enterobacterales; family Enterobacteriaceae; genus Kluyvera; species Kluyvera sp. Awk 3. Next base: position 11,637 of record NZ_JANEWH010000121.1, read on the forward strand.
AGAGAGGGTCACGGCCTGGTCCGTTCGCCCGAAAGCCTACGGTGAGTTTCTTACCGCGATTTTTGACCGCTGGATCCAGCGCGACGTCGGTAAAGTGTTTGTGATGAACATTGAGTGGGCTTTTGCCAACTTTGTCGGCGCGCCCGGTGCGGTGTGTCATCATCAGCCCACCTGCGGGCGCTCGATCGTTGTTGAGCACAGCGGTGATGTTTATGCCTGTGATCACTATGTCTACCCGGAATTCCAGCTCGGCAATCTCCATCAACACAGCTTTGCGCAGATGGTTGATACCCCTGAGCAGGAACAGTTTGGTCGTGATAAATTTGCCCGCCTGCCGGTGGCCTGTAAGCAGTGTGAAGTGCTGAGGGCGTGCTGGGGCGGCTGCCCTAAGCATCGTTTTATCTCAACGGAGGGCGGTGAGCAAAACTACCTGTGTGAAGGTTTCCGCCACTACTTCCGTCATTTGCCTCCGTATCTGAAGGCGATGCGCGATCTGCTTGCCAGCGGTCGCCCGGCCAGCGACATCATGAAGGCGCAGCGGGTATTCCCATCGCACAAATAGCCAGCTCGCCGGAGATGTTTCCGGCGAGCTGGATCGGTGCGGCTGTCAGAGCTTGATTTGGACTTTTGGCGGATATTTTTTCAGGATAGCCATGTAGTCATGTACTTCGGTCTGTAGCGGCACGCCCATAGGGATGTGACGGATGCCAACAGATTCGCTTTCCTGTGGGTCGGTATACAGATTAAACATCATGCTTCCTGCCGTCTGCATCACCGCGCCGGTGAAGCCGCCCTGATAGCCGGTTTGGGTAAAGGCATACGGTTGTTGAATCAGCAGATGATATTTAAACTCATCGATACGCACGGCAGAGAGCTGGCCGTTGAGGAAGTAGTGTTCCGCCTTGCGGTTAGACTGCCCGTTGCTGCCAAGGAAGAATGAGGACTGATCGACCCCGTCAATGAAGGTGGTTTTGGGGACCAGTTTAGAGACTTCCGCTCCCGGTTTACCGGCCAACGCCAGCGCCGTTGGGAACAGATCTGCCAGATCGACGATACCGTCGGACTTACGCGGCTGGATCATCCCCTTCCAGTAAACGAAGGTGGGTACGCGGACGCCGCCTTCCCAGGTGGACCCTTTTGCACCCCGGAACGGCGTGCGGCCATGCGGTGGAACTTCCGCTTCCGGGCCGTTATCGGAGGTGAAGACGATCAGCGTATTATCCAACTGGCCATTTTTCTCCAGTGTTTTATACAGGTTGGCGAACACATCATTCATTTCAACCATGCAGTCGCTAAAGGATGCGCGCGCCGGTGAACTTCCCGCATATTTGGCGTTAGGGTAGTTGTCGAAGTGGCAGCCGCGCGTGCCGTAGTACAGGAAAAAAGGCTTATCGCTTTTCGCCATCTTGTTGAGGAAGTCTACGCCGTACTGCATCCAGCGCTGATCGAGATCCTCCATATACTTTGGCGTAATGTCAGCAATCGCTTCCTGTTTACCGCCTCGTACTGCGTGAACGTCATCTTTACTGAACGGCAGATTTTTAATGTATTCGGAGCGAGAGGGGCTTAGCGCAACCTCTGGGTTCACGTTGACGTCACGCCACTCGGTATACATATCAGAGACCGAATTAAACCCGCGGAAATCATCAAAGCCGACGTTCTGGGGCTGCGAGCCTTCATTTTCGCCCATGTGCCATTTACCGATCGCCTGAGTGACATAACCCTGATCGTGCAGCAATTGCGGCAGGGTGGTTAACCCTTCCAGCCCGCCGGGCATGCCATACATCGGGGGCATCAGAATCCCGTGGTGTACCGAATATTGACCGGTCATGATGGTGGCGCGCGTGGGAGAGGAGCTGGGCTGCGAGTAAGCAGAAGTCAAAATTAACCCCTGACTGGCAACGGCATCGATATCCGGAGTTGGGTTGCCAACCGCGACACCGCCGCCGTTAAAGCCAACATCCATCCAACCTACGTCATCCAGAATGAAGATGATAACGTTAGGTTTTTTTCCGGTTTTTTTCTCAATGTCGGCCAGCTTTTGCTGCGCCTCTTTATTCTGTTCGGGGTGCATCATTACCGGCATCATATTATCGGCAATAGATGTCGCTTTTTTTACCAGATATTGATTAGGGTGGTCGTAACCGGAGTAACCTTGCTTAGCTGTCGCTACCGCGGGTGTATCTACCGCATTAGCGAACGCAGGAAGCGCCGTAATGATAGCTACAGCCAGCAGCTTACGTGGGAAAGATAAATCCATTATATAATCTC
>NZ_JANEWH010000122.1:0-13526 GCF_028069715.1 Kluyvera sp. Awk 3
ATGTATTTATTGTCTATAATAGACATTTTGTACATTTAATCCATTGTTATTGCCGTATGCCATCTGCTGAAATCTAAGTCTCGGTGGAGGACTGTGAGGCATTGGTTGGCTCCGCCCTTAAAAAATCTTTAAATGTGGATGGGCAAGCTCTGATGTAAGGTGATTACTTCCGTCTGTCTCTCATAGCGGACCTTTAGCTCAGTCAGCAATGTCCGTTGCGTGCCAGAAGCGGACTTTATATAACCGGCAATCGCGCTTCTCCGGTCAACTCTACAACCCAAACGGTGGGTACTTCGACATCAGATATTTTATGCCCAGGCTTTTGATATTTCAGCAGAACCGGTAACAAAAGCATGTTGAGGCAGAATTTTTTCAAGTAAAAACAAATTGGTGTCATGATCTGGATCGGCACAACAATCTCTCGCAATCACAAGCTGGTAATCCAGGTCAAAAGCTTGCCCTACGGTAGACAGCACAACGCCACTTGTGGTGACGCCAGTAAGAATCAAGGTTTCTATTCCCTGCGCCCTAAGAACCAAATCGAGTTCAGTAAAGGAGAAAGCCCCCACTCTGCGTTTAACAATGACGACTTCATTCTCTTCAGGAGCGACATCTGCATGAATGGCCGTACTCTCGTTATCAACCATAAAAATGCCATTCTCTTTAATTGACGAGAAAATCGTGTTGTTGTGACTGACTTCAGGGTAACCCTTGCGGAATCCGACACTCACGTAGATAACCGTTACGCCAGCTGCGCGTGCGGTAGATATCAGCGATGCCGTGTTGCGAATAACATCCCTGGCACTCTCTTGCGGGAGGAAGTTGTTGAGGATGAGCATCTGAAAGTCCATTACCAGCAGCGCGCTATTTTTATTGATATTACTGAGTTGAGTCGTCATAAAATCTCCGGGATTTGCAGGTAAGAGGCAATGCCGTCAGTCAACGCGTTGCTGACTGACGATAAATTTTGAGGTTCCAGGCTGCTCCGAGCAGCAGTATGCAACTGGTTGCCAGGAAGACGGCTCGCATACCGATATGCCCGCCGACAAAGCCGCCGATCAACGGCCCGATGAACTGACCTGCGAACTGTGCCGCTACGGAATAACCGAGGATGCTACCTACCATTCCTTCTGGTACACGATGACGTATTACCGCCGCCATACATGGCAGTAATCCACCTAGTGCCAGCCCCATAAGAAAACGCAGAGCAATAAGCTGCCAGCCTGAGGAAACAAACGCCTGAGGAATAAGCAGAAAACCGGCTGTCGCCAATGCCATTGTGATAATGCGTAAATGTCCTATCCTGTCAGCCAGTTTTCCAAGCCAGGATGCAGAAATAATGCTGCCCAGGGCTGCGGCAGCCATTACATATCCTGCCACTTTGGTTATCTGAGAAGCGTCACTGACGAGAGTTCGCACATAGACCGTAATAATGGGCTCTATCGACATGTTGGCCAGCATCAGCAGCAGACCGGTGCAAAGCATGCAAATAATGACAGTACGGGCAGGCAACTGCGACCAGCTCACTGCCGTTTTTGCCAGCGTATTCTCAGGCTTTTGCACCTCTTCGCGAATGAGAGTGAGGGTCATGATAAAGGACAGAAATATCAGCGCACCTGCACAGAAAAACGTGGTTCGAATGCCGAACAGACCAGGTAGCCACCCTCCGGCAAGTGGACCGATAAGATTGCCCGCCATTACACCGGATGAAACAATCCCCAACGCCCAGGCTGCACGTTCTCTGGGAGCCTGGACTGCGATAAGAATTGTCGCACCGGATGAGTAGCCACCAGCCAGACCAACTAACAACCTGAGTCCGACAAGTTGCCATATATTGGTCACCAGCCCCATAAGCGAAACAGTCACCGCCATGCCAAGGCTGGCTCTCACGAGCATCGACTTGCGTCCATATCTGTCACCGAGTTTCCCCCAGACAGGGGCGATCAACCCGGCAGTGATAAACGTTGCGCTGAATGCTACGCCAGACCATTGCACGACCGCGGCATGCCCACTAACACCCAGTTCTTCGACATACAAAGGCAGAAACGGCAGCATAAGGGTCATTGCGAAGACCGTTGAGAACGAGCCAATGAAGCAAACAAGCAGGTTTTGCTGCCAGAAGCTGTTATAGAATTGGGTCATAGAAACACTCTTTCTTGGTATACCAATTTGGTATACCATATCGATTGCGCATCTTACTGTCAATTTGCGGGAGAACATTGTTGTTATGAGTCAAGCATCAGAAGTTGAAAACCAATTAAGAAAACTGATACTCAGTATGGAGCTGGGGCCAGGAGAACGACTTACCGAGCGCTGGGCTGAAGCAACGTTTAACGCATCCCGAACGCCTGTGCGAGCCGCATTACAAAAACTGGAGTCAGAAGGACTGGTCCGTCGTGATGGGCTGCGCTGGTTAGTGGCGCCGATCGATGTCGCAGAAGTTGAACAGCTATGTATTTACCGGGAAGTACTGGAAGTGGCGGCATTAAAACTAGCAGCCAGCCAGATGACAGAAGAACAACTCAACGGTCTGGAAAACCTGCTCAAAACGAAGACTGCCGATGTGTCAGAAGAGGTGATGGAGGATGCCGGGACACGATTCCATCTACAGCTGGCCCGTCTTTGTCAAAATGCGTTTATTTTCGAAGGGGTAAGCGATGCCCTGCGCCGGCTTTCACGGGCACGATGGCTCGACAAAGCACCATCGAATCCCGCATGGGAAGATCATCAAGAAATAATAGCGGCGCTTAGGTCGCAGGAGACTGAAAAAGCGGCAGAGTTACTCGCCGTTCATCTCAGCGAAAGCCGCCTCCGCCTACTGGAGGCCATCAATTCAAGTAGACGGAGCTTGAGGGCTAGAGGTATTGCTATCTCCTGATTAAGCGGTGAGTTTTTACGACAACATGACAGAGGTCCGCTTCACGCTCACAGCGGACCTTTAGCTCAGTCAGCATTGTCCACCTTGTGCCAAAAGCGGAAGTTAACTACGGATAAAATTCAGCGACTCACACCCAGAGCCGCAGCATAACGGCAATAAGCTACACTTGTTCATTATTTCCAAAACAGGAAAGTCTTCCGCTGCTTCAACGGTGTGTGTTTGACATCGCGCTGTTGGGACATTTTGATTAACAACGAGCAAGGCCCGCTAACGATGAAATTGATACTTGTTCGACACGCAGAAACAGAGTGGAATTTGGAAGGAATTATTCAGGGGCACAGCGATAGCTCCTTGACCTGTCGGGGTTTGCGTGAAACATCCGTCCTACTAGCAGCGTTTAGTGCAAGTGAGTATCAAATAGAGCGTGTTTACGCTTCTCCGCTTGGACGTGCCTGGCAAATGGGACAAAGCTTGGCTGAACACTTTCGCTGTTCACTGACGGCTGAACCGGCCCTTAAAGAGCAGGCCTTTGGTCAGTTTGAAGGTATGTCGTTAGGACTACTCAGACAAAAACATCCGAACGATGCAAATGCGTTATTCAGGCTTGATGCAGAGTATTGTCCACCTGGGGGGGAGTCACTGGCGCATGCTTCTCAGCGAGTTATGCGTTTTTTACAAAACCTGGAAGATACTTCATCACATCAACAAACAATATGTATTGTGTCTCACGGGCATGTCAGTCAGGGCACTCTGGCAATTCTTAAAGAAGGGACTGTCAATAATTTCCCTCGCTATGCTCACCCCAATGCAAGTTATTCTGTTATCGACCTGATTAATGGAAAATGTATCGGCCTAAAGTGGGGGATTGCTACACATTTACGTCACCTGAATTAGTGGTCACCTTGCAATCATTGAACACCCATTCTGCCAGAACCATCATAATTTAAGCACAATGTCAGCTCCTCGCTCACAGCAGACCTTCTGTCCGCAAAACCTTAGGTTATTTCTCTTCCCTGTAACGGGAAAGGCGGTGCTCAAGGTTAGTCCGAACCTGCGGCCACTCATCATCAATTATGCTGTAGCGTATGGAAGTCCGTTTTCGACCATCAGGCATAATGCGTTCATTTCTGATGATGCTTTCCTGAACCGCGCCAATACGGAGAATGGCTGCCTGCGAGCGCTCATTCAATACATCAGTCGTAAACTGAACGCGAACACACTTCAGTTGCTCAAAAGCGTATTGCAGCAGTAACAGTTTACTCTCGGTATTTGCAGCTGTTTTTTGCCAGCTTTGGGAATACCAGGTGTGGCCTATTTCGAGTTTTCGGTTTTCTCGATCAAGCTTCCAGAAACGTGTTGACCCAATGACGCGTTGGTCGGATGAGAGCGTTACCGCAAACGGCATGACTGTGCCTTCTGCCTGCCCCTTCAGGGCTTTCTGAATGTACGAATCGGCGGTGTCAGCAGACGGAACCACCGTAAATGGCAGGGACCAGAGTTCCCCATCCGCTGCCGCATCAATCAATAGCTGAGCATCTGTCTCAAGCAGAGGACGGAGCGTGACTAGCGATCCTTGCAATGTAGGCGTCATATTTGTGACCTCACCGTTATTTTGTGTCGATGGATTGGGCTGCGTAATCCTGTAACGGATGACTGACTATGCCCCGTTTGCACTGAATAATCGACTCACTGCTCATGATGGTAGCTTATCCGCTCCGTGCCAGGAACAGGCTTTCCTCTTTTGTTGAACAAAGATGTTGAAACGAAACCGTTTCATGATAAATCTATAAATATAATAAGACAAAAAGGAAAAACAATTGAAAATCAGACTTGCAGTACCTGAAGAGGCAGAGAAATGCTGGGAAATAAGGAATCTTTCTATCCGGGAAGGATGTAAACCAAGCTATTGTGCCAGGGTGCTTGAGGCCTGGACGCCTGAAGCTATGCCTGAACATTACAGAGAGGTTATTACGGAAAATCCTTTCTTTGTTGTCGAACTGCCTGACGCAGGATTGGTAGCCACGGGATATCTGGATCTTACCCAAGGTAGCGTAGAAGCTATTTTTACATTGCCAGATTATTTTGGTAAAGGTTTTGCTAGTCTGATTATTGAAGCGATTAAAGATGAGGCGATTAAAAGAGGCTTAAAACAGTTAACCTTAACCTCAACACCAAACGCGCAAACTTTCTACGAAAAACATGGTTTTATGTTTATCAAGGAAACGACATCCCCATCAAGACTTGCCCAAACAGATCTGCGTTGCATGGATATGTCCATTGCATTATCAGCCTGAGTTCCTTTTTGCTGTTGTTTCGCTTGTAGGCCTGATGACGCAACGCTTGTCAGGCCTACAGGTTCGTTGCGATACGTGACTATCGCGCTTTTGCACCAATCAGAAATATTCCGTTTCGTGGTTTGAAACCCAGAACAGAATTGAGCCACGATATTCCTCATTTGCAGAGGATATCAGCGAGCATTTATCGGCATTGCCATCAACAGTATAAGAACAACTCTGTTTCACGCGCACAGTCGATTCCCCTCTTTTCGACACGATTTCTGAATCAACAAACTGTGCGCTTCCTGACGGATAAAAAATACGCTGGTCGGTGTTATCCTGGTAGTTTCGGATACGTACGGGTAATTGGCTATTGCCATATTCATATCGTTCTACCACTTCGCCCGTACTTTTATCGACAATAGTCTCAAGCAACCCACGTATATTGTAGTTAAGGGTATATTGCCCTGTTTCATTTTCAAGCTCAGTGATTTCGCAGCGACCATTAATTTTTCCGGTAATGTGCTGACCATTAAAAGAGGTTAACGCCCCTTCTTTATTGACCAAATGAAAAATACGAGTGTTCTCCTTGTCAACCATATTGATATGAGTAAAACAGCCGTTACGGTCATATCTTACTTCCGTCATCACCCTGAGTTTGCCGTTAACATCCCGAATCCACTGCACACTATGTTTGACGTTGCCGATGGTTGGATCATGCTCAAACAAAAGAGCAGCATTTAAGACCGCCGGTTTAAATTGCGTAATAGCTGCGGCATTAAATGATGCAGCGAAAAGAAACAGACTGCAAAGCGCCCTTACTTTCATTATTTATTCCTTTATGCAAGCCGTTTATCAAATTTGTTGCAAATAGCCATGGGTATGTTCGGTGTCAGCGGCCGCTGTTAATACGGGAGAACCACCAGGCCATTCTAGCGTCTTCCTGAAACAAGTTATATTCCGGTTTCTGGTAGGGCTTGCTCGGCTGTGGGTATTTTTAGCTGCAACACGGCCTCTGACTTGATATGCTGGATATAATCACAGTGTAAGGGGCAAATCATGGCCGTTGAAATAAAATATGTTGTCGTAAGAAAAGGTGAAGAGAAAATGACATTTGCCAGTAAGAAAGAGGCTGACGCTCACGACAGACTGCTCGATATGGCAGAAGCGTTTACCGACTTCCTGTTGCAAAGCGGAATGCCGATGGATGAAACGCAGGCAGAAGATCTTGGTCTGTATCTCGCCGAGCAGAAAGTGACCGTGCAGCATATTTTACGCACCAGCAAGCTGCCGGAGATGAATACCGCAACGAAAACCGACACTCCAGCGTCTGATACGGCTGACAGTAAAAAAATTAAAGCCGTGAAGGCAGCCTGAATACCAGAACGTAACCTCACCGCTCCTGGAGCCGTAAGCAGAACACTGCTTGCGGCTTTTATTCTGCAAGGTGCCATCATCCATCCCTTGATGGACCTCATACATCAAGAATTAAGCGTATCTGGCAGGCTCTCATCGACAAATCAAAAGCAGGCTAACGTGTAAACTCATCGAAGATATCCACGTTCATACCCTATCTTCGCCAGGAGAGTCGCCGATGTTTAGCCACATGCGTATTGCCAGACCCGTCACCAATATTGAACGGTCTTTTTTGATGTACAGTCAGGGGCTGGGGCTGCAGAAAATTGCTGAATTCAACGACCATGACGGTTTCAACGGAATCATGTTAGGCCGGGAAGGCTTAGGCTGGCATATCGAATTGACTCATTGCGAATACCATCCGGTTCAACCGCTGCATACCGAAGAGGATTTACTCGTTCTTTATTATCCGGATGAAAAGGAATGGATGCATGCTTGCCAGAAAATGACCGATGCCGGTTTTATCATGACAAAATCATTCAACCCTTACTGGGACGTGAACGGGAAGACATTTGTTGACGTCGATGGATACAGAGTCGTTATCCAGAACAAAGCGTGGGGGTAGGACACGTACTCGTCAGCGCGTGTCCCCTGCTCGCCTGTATCCCGGTTAGTGCGGTGACCTCCCCGGCAATCAGTTAATCTGAATGACGATTTTGCCAAACGCGCCTTTATCGAGGTCGTTTAGCGCCTCTGGTAATTCGTCGAAGCGGAAAGATTTGTCGATAACCGGTTTCAGGGCAATCGTGTCAACGGCACGAACCAGATCTTCCAGCGCCCGCCGATGGCCAACGCCAATCCCCTGAACGGTTGGCGATTTGAGCAACAGTAATCCCCCTGGTGCTGAGGTGTCGTGCGTGTCCATCATCCCAATGAGTGAGATACGACCGTGCGACGCCACCGCGCGAACAGAATCGGCAAAATTACGGCCACCAACGGTATCCACAACGTGATCGATACCTCGCTGATGAGTCAGCCGATAGACCGCGTCAACCCAGTCCTCTTTGTTGCGGTTAATACCATGATCAGCGCCAAGGGCCGCCGCTGCGGCCAGCTTGTCGTCACTGGATGAGGTAATAAACACTTCGGCCCCCATCGCTTTGGCAATCTGAAGGACAAAGATCGCCACGCCGCCCGTCCCCTGAACCAGTACGGTTTCACCGGCATGCAGGTGGCCACGCTCAACCAGGGCAAACCAGGCCGTCAGCCCCGCACACACCAGCGTACTGGCCTGCGCGTCGTTGAGCGTTCGTGGCGCCGCAACCAGCCACCCTTCACGCATCACGACGTATTCTGCCAGAACGCCCTGGATAGCGTACCCCAGGGTGTTGTAATGCGGATTGGCGGCATTATTTTCCAGCTTGCCATCAATCCAGTCGGCGTTAAAAGAAGAAATCACGCGATCGCCAGGGCGAAAACGGGTCCCCCCAGGCCCAACGGCCTCAACCACGCCAGCCATATCGGAACCGGGGGTGAAAGGCATGGGAATACCGTTCCCCATTCCCCCTTCAATAATGACCTTATCCCGGTAGTTAAGAGCGACCGCATTCACCCGCACCAGGACTTCATTCTGGCCGGGCTGCGGGATTTCTGCTTCGGTGAGTTTGAGATTCTGACGTCCGGTTTCGTTTAGCGTCCAACGTTTCATCGTACGGTTCATGGCGATTCCTGCAAAGTTAATCACGGATGTTATGGATGGTAACATTGCGCTTTACGCTACAGTGGAGATAGTATTTCCTCTGATTGATTCCTGAATGGCAACAATATGAAAAGTGAATTGAACAGTATTCCCGTCTTTGTCGCCGCGGCTGAATCGGTGAGCTTTTCACAGGCTGCCGCCAAACTTCACGTCACGCGTTCGGCGGTAGCCAAAACCGTCTCCCGGCTTGAGGAAAGATTAGGCGTAACCCTTTTTAGCCGTACCACCCGCAGCCAGAGTCTGACCGACGAAGGCTCGCTTTATTACGAATACTGTCGCCGGGCGCTGGCGGAAATCAAAACGGCAGAGGATATCCTGGACAGCGGCAAACTCCAGGCAAACGGCAAACTGCGGGTCTCCGTTCCTGTTCTGCTCGGACACTTGTGTATTGCGCCGCTATTATCGGCGCTGGCAAAAGAACATCCGCAGCTGATACTGGAAATCTCGTTCAGCGATCGCCAGGTTGATTTGTCAGAAGAAGGGTTCGATCTGGCCGTCAGGATCGGCGCACTGGCCGACAGCAGTAGCCTGATTGCGCGGCAGCTGGCCTCGCACACCATGGTTTTCTGCGCCTCTGCGGATTATCTCCGCCGCGCCGGTGAGCCCACTTGTGCAGAAGACCTTCATCAACACGAGGCGGTGGCCTACATTCATTCCGGGCGCATTCTCAAATGGCGAGTGCAAAATGAGCGTGGGGAAGCAATCGAGATGAATCCTCCAGCCAGAATCATGATGGATGATATGCAGGCGGTAAAAGACAGTGCGTTAACGGGAGCGGGAATTGTCTGGCTGCCCTACTGGCTGGTCAAAGAGCAACTGCTTAACGGCGAACTGAAACAAATATTAAAAGCGCAGTCTTCGGGAACGTGGCCAGTTTATGCCGTATGGCTGAGAACGCCCCATCCTTCTCTTAAGGTCCGACTGGCCGTCGATAAACTGATAAGCGAGTTGCCCGCGATGATGACTGTCGCATAAATACCGGAACTCGCTTGGTTGCCTGATGGCGCTTCGCTTATCAGGCCTACAGATTATGGCGATAGGTTTAAGTATCGCCTCAACCGTAGGCCACCCGGCATCACTCAGTAACGAACGCACACCGACTTGGTTTCACACCAGTCGTTCAGCCAGTCCGGGCCAAAATCACGCCCCGTGCCCGACTGTTTCATGCCGCCAAACGGCAAGTTAGCATCAATCAGCGTATGGCTGTTGACCCATACCGTGCCGGCCTGCAGGCGGTCGGTATAGTTCAGCGCCTGGGTCAGGTCGCGGGTCCAGACGCTGGCGGTCAGGCCGAAGTCGCTGTCGTTGGCCAGGCGCAGGGCCTCTTCGCCGTCGGTGACGCGCACCAGGTTCACAACCGGGCCAAACACTTCTTCGCGGGTTAAGCGTAGGTTGGCGTCCGGGTTGATAACAAGCGTCGGCGGAATGTAGAAACCCTGCGCGTCCGGGCCAACGTTGCCGGCGATCAGCTCTGCATTCTGTTTACGTGCCTCGTCCAGATAAGCCGCCACTTTAGCGCAGTGCGCCTGAGAAACCACCGGGTTAATCTGTGTGGTCTCCAGCATACCTGGCCCCACCTGCAGCGATTTCACCGCCTGCTCGAAACCGCTCACCAGGGTGTCGAACAGCGGCGCTTCAATATAGATGCGTGAACTGGCCGCGCACACCTGCCCCTGATTGAGGAAGCTGCCGGTCATCAGCCCTTCAATCACCCACGCCGGGTCGGCGTCTTTCAGGACGATCGCCGGGTTTTTCCCGCCCAGTTCCAGCGTGACGCGGGTCAGCCTGTCGGCGGCAACGCGGGCAATCTGTTTGCCGGTGGCGGTCGAGCCGGTAAAGCTCACCTTGGCCACATGTGGATGCGAGGTTAACGCCGCACCGCACTCGGCGCCGCTACCGGTGACCACGTTGAAAATACCTTCCGGCACCCCGGCCTCGATAGCCAGTTCAGCCACGCGCAGCAGCGTCAGCGGCGTAGTTTCGGATGGCTTAATCACAATAGAGCAGCCCGCCGCCAGCGCGGGCATCACCTTCCACATGCCGATCATCAGCGGGAAGTTCCACGGCACAATACCGGCAACCACCCCGACCGGCTCTTTTTTGGTCCACGCCTGATAGCGCGCGCCCGGCGGGAACGGAATGGAAACATCCAACGTGCGGCCGCTGATTTTAGTGGTTAATCCGGCGGTGTAGCGCATCCAGTTCAGCGTACAGCCCACTTCGAAAGCGCGGGAGATATTGATCGATTTGCCCTGCTCCAGCGTTTCCAGCTGGGCCAGTTCTTCGCCGTTCTGTTCAACAAGGTCAGCAAAACGCAGCAAAATACGTTCACGTTCCGCAGGCGTTCGACCGGCCCAACTGCGGGAAACAAACGCGCGCCAGGCGGACATCACCGCGCGATCAACGTCAGCCGCGTTGGCATCAGCCGTGGTGGCAATCGCTTTGCCGGTCGCCGGATCCCAAACGGTGAGACGTTTTTCACTCTGCGCCGCCTGCTGCGCGCCATCAATAAACAGGCCATGCTGACGGTCTAAAAATTGCTGCACGCCTGGGAGCAGCGCTACCTGTGCTGAGGACATATCGTCTCCTTATTCTTCGCGGTTAGTCATTTCAGTCTACGGCGGGTCTGAAGAAGTCGCTTTTGTCTCTGTGACATTCGCTTGTGCGGCTGTGACAGACGCCGCAATTAAGCAGATTGCGTTGGCAGAAGTGTGTCGCAGGTAATAGTTCTTTCATATATTCCTGTGAACAGCCTTGTTTAAAGAAACACAAATGCAACAATAACATCACATTTTCATTGCAGAGATGACGTATGGCAGCGGTAAAAGGCGGTGAGACGTATCATGACTGGCTGGCGAAGATTAATCAGGTCTGCGGGCATTTTGCCGCACGTCCGCTGGAAGGCGACTTCCACGGCGAGATTGATACCAGCTATGCGGGCAGCCTGAAGCTCAGTACCGTCACCACCCGCAACGTCAATCTGTATCGCACGCGTCAGGAGATCCGCGGCGGCAATGACGCCTGGTTCTATACCGTTTTTCAGCTTTCCGGCGAAGCCAGCATTGAGCAGGACGATCGTCAGGTGTGCCTGCAAAGCGGCGACATGACGCTGATTGATGCTTCGCGTCCCTGTTCTATTCTCTGGCAGCAAACCTCGCGTCAGGTCTCGCTGTTGCTGCCTCGCCAACTGCTGGAAAACCAGCTGCGCGGCAGCGGAATTCGCGTCGCCACCCGTCTGGATAAATCGCTACCGATGGTACAGCTCAGCCAACGTCTGCTGCATGAGAGTATGAGCAGCCCGCAACTTTCGGCCAGCGAAAGCGAAGCGGCGCTCGATGCGATGGTCTGCCTGCTGCGTCCGATGCTGCATCAACAAGATGTCCAGCCCTCGCGGCGAGAGAAGCAGTATCAAAAAATCATGCGCTTGATCGACGATGCTATTCAGGAAGAACATCTGCGCCCTGAATGGTTGGCCAGCGAAACCGGGATGTCGGTTCGTAGCCTGTACCGGCTGTTTGCTGATAAAGGTCTGGTGGTGGCGCAATATATTAAAAATCGCCGTTTAGATTTATGCGCCCAGGCGCTGCTGAGCGCGCACGACGATGAAAAGCTGGCGGGAATTGGCTACCGCTGGGGGTTCAGCGACCACAGCCACTTCTCCACCGCCTTCAAACAGCGGTTTGGCATGTCGCCGGGAGAGTATCGTAAACGCGGCCGCTGAGGTCAGCGTAATCAGTTATCTTCGACCAGTTGCGCCACGTCACTGCTGTTAATTTCTCGCGCGTTGCCGTCCTGATCGGTATAGCTGGTCATACCGGTCTCTTTATCCAGCTGCGGCTTGCCGTGCGTCACAATCGTTTGTCCGCTTTTGGTGGTCATCACGTAGTTAGTGGTGCAACCCGCCAGCGCCAGAACCATCAGGCCCGCACACAGCGCATATAAAGATTTTTTCATGGTTTCTCCGTTCATTCTTCTACCCACCGTGGGGTTAAGTGGGTGCATTGTATGCCCGATGGCGCAAAATGAAATAAACCGGATGTAACAGAAGATAAATTAGCAGGATACGGGAGACGTCGACCGTCTCCCGTTAAAGGTTACAGCGCGATACGAATCACATCATCCGGGGCGGTCGCCTCTTTCTGACGAGTAGATTCCTGCTTCACGCTCACAAACAGCGTTTTGCCATCGGCAGACAGCGCCAGGCTGTTCGGGAAGGTCGGGGTCTGAATGGTTTTGGTCACCTTGTAATCTTTGGCGTCGATAACCGTCACGGTGCCCGCTTTGCGCTGGGTAACATAGACTTCATTACGCGTCGGGTTAAACAGCACCGCCAGCCCTTCTTTGGTATCCACCTTCGACAACACTTTGCCATCTTTCAGGTTCACCACCAGCAGTTCCGGCTGTTTCGAGTCGGTAATAAAGGCGCGCTGACCGGCGGTATCCAGGCTCAGGTTGATGTAGAAGTGTTCTTTGCCATCGTCCTGCAATTTCTGACGATTGACGATTTTGTTGCTCGCGGTATCAATGGTCACCAGCTCGCCGTCGGCGTTCGTCACGTACAGGCGCTGTTTCTCCGCATCAACCGCCAGCCCGGTGCCGAAGCTGCCGGTGCCTTCGATTGTGGTTTTCAGCGCGATTTTATCGCCATCAACCACCCATACTGCGCTGCCCTCTTTCCCAACACCGGTGATATACACGGTGTTGGTCTTCTCATTCACCGCCAGCTGACGTGGCTGCAGCGGTTTCACCGTTTCGCTACGTTGACGGCCATCAAGCACCAGACGCCCTTTCACGTCACCGCTTTTCGCATCAATGGCGGTGACAGCACCGTTGATGGTGTTGCCAAACCACAGCGTCTGGGTCTGCGAGTTCAGAGTGGCACCAAACGGTTTAAGATCGTTATGGATCGTTTGGGTCACTTCCAGCGTAGTCGGGTCCAGGCGGTACACCACCCCACCTTTATCCGTTTTACGGCTTTGTGAGGTGGCTAGCCACAGCGCATTTTCCTGCTGGCTGTAGGCCATTTCATATGCCCCTTTACCGACCGCTTTACGCAGCATTTCCTCTGCGGCCTGCGCGCTAAAGCTTCCCGCCAGCAGTAAGGCACTCAACAACAGAGAACGGCGCAGGCGCGGTGCGGACAATTGACGTAATGACATGACGACTCCCTTTGATGAACTTAATTGTTACTGCTCACATGGCTTCAGCCTTCGCAGCGTCATGGCGCTACGTTTTGTAGATGCGAATAGTAATCATT
>NZ_JANEWH010000123.1:0-13490 GCF_028069715.1 Kluyvera sp. Awk 3
GAATTATTACAGTACGTGCACGGATGCGGTGTTGGTGGTGCCGCTCGGAACCAGCGCGCCGGAAACCATCACAACTACGTCGCCTTTCTGTGCCAGGCCGCTTTCGACAGCGACTTCTTTACCCAGACGGTAGAAATCATCGGTAGAGTTGATTTCTTTGACAACCTGAGCGACAACGCCTTTGCTCAGCACCAGCTGACGCGCGGTGGTTTCGTTGGTGGTCAGCGCCAGGATGGTGGCATCCGGGAAGTATTTACGGATAGCGCGTGCGGATTTACCGCCCTGGGTGGCAACCACGATCAGCGGTGCGTCCAGTTTTTCTGCAGTTTCAACCGCGCCACGGCAAACGGCTTCGGTGATGCGCAGTTTACGGCTGTCGTTGTTGAATTCCAGACGGCTGGTCATCACGCGGTCAGTACGTTCGCAGATGGTCGCCATGATGGTGACCGCTTCCAGCGGGTATTTACCTTTCGCGGATTCGCCGGACAGCATCACTGCGTCGGTACCGTCGAGGATGGCGTTAGCCACGTCGCCAGCTTCAGCGCGGGTCGGACGCGGGTTTTTGATCATGGAATCCAGCATCTGGGTCGCAGTGATAACCACTTTACGCGCGCGGATACATTTTTCGATGATCATCTTCTGCGCGAAGATAACTTCTTCAACCGGGATCTCAACGCCCATGTCGCCACGAGCAACCATGATGCCGTCAGAAGCTTCGAGGATTTCGTCGAAGTTGTTCAGGCCTTCCTGGTTTTCGATTTTGGAGATGATCTGGATGTTTTCGCCGCCGTGCGCCTTCAGGTGCTCGCGGATTTCAACGACGTCAGAACGTTTACGGATAAAGGAAGCCGCAACGAAGTCAACGCCCTGCTCGCAACCGAAGATCAGGTCTTGCTTGTCTTTCTCAGCCAGTGCCGGCAGAGCGATAGAAACGCCCGGCAGGTTAACGCCTTTGTTTTCACCCAGGTCGCCGTTGTTCAGCACTTTACAGATAACTTTGTTACCTTCGATAGCGGTGACTTCCATACCGATCAGACCATCGTCAACCAGTACGGTGTTACCAACGGACAGATCTTTGGTGAAACCTTCGTAGGTGACAGCAACGATTTCGCTGTTACCGACAACAGATTTGTCAGTGGTGAAAGTGAAGGTCTGGCCAGCTTTCAGGGAAACGTCGTTACCGCCTTCCAGCTTGATAGTACGGATTTCCGGGCCTTTGGTATCCAGCAGGATAGCGGCTTTCTTACCGGTTTTGCTCATCACGTTGCGCAGGTTCTGGATGCGCTGACCGTGTTCAGCATAGTCGCCGTGGGAGAAGTTCAGACGCATAACGTTCATGCCCGCGTCGAGCATTTTGCCTAACATCTCTTCGGATTCGGTTTTCGGCCCGATGGTGCAAACAATTTTGGTCTTTTTCATGACAGTCTTAGTCTTTAAGTTGAGATTGAGAAGGATTAGGATTTTGAATTCTCGCTCCATGCGCGCACGGCCACGGAGTCAAACCTGTATTACGAAAGTTGCTATGCCACGCCATAAGAATAGGTGACATAAAAAAAGCGTGCAGAGGAAAGTGTGCTAGAGGTTCAGCATAGTCAAAAAGGCGATGTTTTAATCGTTTATTGATGTAGTCCAATGAGCTGAAACCATTCAAGAAAGAAACGCGGCGGATTATACGATGTTATGGCGAAAAAAGAAAATAAAAACGCTGTTTCAAAAACAAAACTAGCTAATTAACAAAACAAAAACGATTTTTTTGTGAAAATGTAACACTGGCGATGCGCAACACGCGGTTTGCTCGCGCATTCTGACTGGCGCGAATTTGCTTTCTGGGCGAAACGAACCAATAATAAATTGATTATTAATGGAAATTAGCGAGCGTAAATGATGGGAAATCAGGCGAAAGACGACGTTTTATACCAGGAAATGTGTCGCGTAGTGGGCAAAGTGGTGCTGGAAATGCGCGATTTAGGGCAGGAACCTAAGCATATTGTGATTGCCGGGGTGCTGCGCACGGCGCTGGCGAATAATAAGGTCCAGCGCGCTGAGCTGACGCGTGAAGCGATGCAAAAAGTGGTCACGGCGCTTTCAGGGCAGCCGTAACTCGCTGATTAGGCGATAACGAAGCGCAGAATCGATTTCACCGCCAGATCGCTGTGATGGCGAATGAGCGCTTCATCATCAATATCCGGAAGCGGACCTTCAAGATAGAGGCTATTAAAGCTGTAGAAGTTCGACACCTGATAGAAGCTGAAGCTGCTGATGAGCCGATGAACGTCGCGGGCCTCGAGCGCGGGCTGAAAAATCCCCAGTTCTTGTCCGCGGTGCAGAATTTGCTCCAGCAGGGAGAGGGCGCTTTTGTTCAGGCGCTTTAAATCGCCGGAAGCCAGCAGCCATTTTCCGCGCTGCATATTCTCCATACAGATAATCCGCATAAAGTCCGCATGTTCGACATGATAGCGAACGCTCCATTTTACCAATTGTACCAGCGCCTCGACCGGCGGCAGGTTCTCCAGCCCGAGCTGTTGTTCCGTTTCGCGAATGCGCGAATAAACATATTGCAGAACCGCCTGGTACAGCAGCTCTTTGGTTTTGAAGTAGTAAACCACCATCCGTTTAGTGGTCTGCGCCTCGGAGGCAATTTGCTCCATGCGTGCGCCAGCTAGCCCATGCTCGGCGAACACCGCAATGGCGGCGGTAAAAATCCGTGTTTTTAGCGACTGTGCATCATCTTGAGCAATGGCTGACATAACAACTCCTGTTCATTTTTTACCGGGCACAAAAAAATACACACAATGATCACAATTTAGCAACCAATTCTGGCGTCACTGAACCAAATGATTCATATTCGATGCAACTGTTACAGCGTGAGCCAGGTGAAACTATGTTGCGTTCTATTGCTACCGTATCCATTTCCGGAACCCTGCCTGAAAAACTGAGCGCGATTGCAGCGGCGGGTTATCAGGGCGTTGAAATCTTCGAAAACGATTTGCTCTATTATACCGGTACGCCAGCGGATGTCCGTAACATGGCCGACGATCTGGGGCTCAAAATCACGCTGTTTCAACCGTTTCGCGATTTTGAGGGCGGCACACGGGCCCAGTTCGCGGCCAACCTGGCGCGAGCGAAGCGCAAGTTTGCGCTGATGCATGAACTGGGTTGCGACACGCTGCTGCTGTGCAGCAACGTGCAGGCTGACAGCTCCGCCGATTTCGAACAGCAGGTGGCTGACCTGCGGGCGCTGGCGACGCTCGCGGAGCAGGAAAATATCCGTATTGGATATGAAGCGCTGGCGTGGGGGGCCCACGTAAACCGCTGGTATCAGGCGTGGGAGCGGGTAAAAGCGGTGGATAGCCCGGCGATGGGCATCGTGCTCGACAGTTTCCATATTCTGGCGCTCGGCGACGATCTTAGCCGCTTGCACGAAGTGCCAATGGACAAAATCACTTTCCTCCAGCTCGCCGACGCACCATTGATGAAAATGGACGTGCTAGAGTGGAGCCGCCATTTCCGCTGTTTCCCTGGGCAGGGTGAACTGCCGCTGGTGGAATTTACCCGTGAGTTGACCCGCTTAGGCTACCGTGGGCCATGGTCGCTGGAGATCTTTAACGATGGTTTCCGCGCCTCACCGAACGGCGCGACGGCGAAAGATGGTTACCGCTCGCTGCTGTGGCTGGAGGAGCAAACCCGCCGCGCGCTGGGAGAAAGCGACGCCGAACTCTTTCACACCGCCGATCTCCCAACCTTTAAAGACATCGAATTTATTGAGTTTGCCGCCAGCCCCGCTGAGGCGAAAAAGCTGGGCGTCATGCTCAATGGCATGGGTTTTCAATTGGCGGGGATGCACCGTTCCAAACAGGTCGCGCTGTGGAGCAACGGCGGTGCGCGGGTGATTATTAACTATCAACCGTACAGTTGGGCCGATCACTTCTATCAACGCCACGGCGTTTCACTGTGTGCGATGGCTCTGCGCGTCAGCGCCAGCGCGCCGATCGTCGCCCGCGCCAGAGCTTACGGCTATGCGACCTGGCAGGGAGAGGTCGGGCCGAATGAGAGTACCATCCCGGCGGTGTGCGCGCCGGACGGCAGTCTGGTTTATCTGGTGGATGATGAGAAAGATATCTACGCGCAGGATTTCAATCTTACCGCTGCGGCGACCGACGGACAGCTTTTAGGTATCGACCATTTGGCGCTCGGTATGGAGGCTGACAGCCGCGATAACTGGGTGATGTTCTTCCGTGCGGTGCTGGGGTTCACGCTGGAACATGAGCAGACCATGCCCGATCCTTACGGCCTGGTGCGCAGCCTGGCGGTGCAAAGCCCGCAGGGCAACGTGCGCCTGGCGCTGAATATTTCCCAAAGCCGCGCGACGCAGATTGCCCGCTCGGTGGCGTGTTATCAGGGGGCCGGTTTACAGCATGCGGCGTTCGCCAGCGACGATCTGCCCACTTTCCTGGAAAATCAGCCGCTGGCGGCCTCGCTGTCGCTGCCGGTACCGGCCAACTATTACGAGGATCTACAGGCGCGCTTCGGCGACGCGGCCCAGGTGGAAACCTTGCAGCGTCAGCAGATTCTCTACGATCGCGATGGTGCCGGCGGCGAGTTTTTACATCGCTACACCTGGCCGTTCAGCGAAGGACGCTTCTTCTTTGAATTAACCGAAAGACGCCACGGCTACGCGCAATATGGCGCGGTCAATGCCGCTGTGCGACTGGCGGCTATGCAGTACCGTTAGCGGAAAGATGTACCACCCGGTACGCTAACGGCGAAGGACAGACCATAACTATAAACTTTCATCTGCACTCGACAACGACAGGTAAACACTATGAACTCACTCGGCCAAAATCGCGTGGCTACCGCTGAGGCGGTTAACGCGGTACCCCGCTCCCGGCGGCGCATTGGTATTCTGGCGCTGCTGGCAGTGGGGACCATGATTAACTATCTCGACCGCACCGTGCTGGGCATCGCTGCGCCGCAGCTCACTCAGGAGCTGGGTATCAGCGCGGCGGTGATGGGGATTGTTTTTTCCGCCTTTGCCTGGACCTATGCGCTGGCGCAAATTCCGGGCGGTATGTTCCTCGACCGCTTTGGTAATAAGGTGACCTATTTCCTGGCCCTTAGCTTCTGGTCTCTGTTCACGCTGTTCCACGGTTTCGCCGTGGGGCTGAAAACGCTGCTGCTGTGCCGTTTTGGTCTTGGCGTCAGCGAAGCGCCGTGCTTTCCGGTCAATAGCCGGGTGGTGAGCGCGTGGTTTCCGCAACACGAGCGCGCAAAAGCGACCGCCGTTTATACCGTTGGTGAATATCTCGGACTGGCCTGCTTCGCGCCGCTGCTGTTCTGGATCATGGATGGTTTTGGCTGGCGCACGCTGTTTATTACCGTTGGCGTGGTCGGGCTGCTGTTTGCGCTGGTCTGGTGGCGTCACTATCGCGAACCGCATGAAGACCGCCGTCTGAGTCAGCAGGAGCGCGAGTACATCACCGCGGGCGGCGGCATGACCACCGGCGCCGAGCAGCGTAAAGCCTTTAGCTGGCCGCTGGTCCGCCAGCTGTTGCGCAAACGGCAGATTATTGGTGCCAGTATTGGCCAGTTTGCGGGCAATACTGTGCTGGTGTTTTTCCTGACCTGGTTCCCGACCTATCTGGCCACCGAACGTCATATGCCATGGCTGAAGGTCGGCTTCTTTGCCATTCTGCCATTCCTGGCGGCGGCGGGCGGCGTGATGTTCGGCGGTTGGGTGTCTGACAAATTGCTGAAAGCGACCGGCAGCGCCAATCTGGGCCGTAAGCTGCCGATTATCGCCGGCCTGCTGATGGCGAGCAGCATTATCAGCGCCAACTGGCTCTCGAGCGACACGGCGGTGATCCTGGTCATGTCGTTTGCCTTCTTCGGGCAGGGGATGGTCGGCCTTGGCTGGACCTTAATTTCCGACATGGCGCCAAAAGGATTGGGCGGCTTGACCGGCGGGTTGTTTAACTTCTGCGCTAATCTGGCGGGTATTCTCACGCCGCTGGTGATCGGTTTTATCGTTGCCGCCTTTGGCAATTTCTTCTACGCCCTGGTTTACATCGGCGGCGCGGCGCTGCTCGGCGTGGTGGCGTATGTGTTTATTCTCGGTGACGTGAAGCGCATCGAACTGGATCTGCCTGAGCAGGAGGGGACACATGCAAATTAGTGGGCATACGCGGTTAATTGCTCATCTGGGTTATCCAACCGAAAGTTTTAAAGCGCCGATGATCTACAACCCCTGGTTTGCCGACCAGGGCGTGGATGTCAAAGTGGTGCCGATGGGGGTGAAGCCGAAAGACTATGTGGCGCTGATCCCCACGCTGTTTTCACTCACCAACATCGCGGGGGCGCTGGTGACCATGCCGCATAAAATCGCCACCTGCGAACTGGTCGACCGGATGAGCCCCACCGCGCAGATTGCCGGAGCCTGCAACGCGATTCGCCGGGAAGCCGATGGTTCGCTGACCGGCGATATGTTTGATGGCGACGGCTTTGTGCGCGGTATTCAGCGCAAGGGGTTTCGCACTACTGGCGCGCGAGCGCTGGTGGTGGGCAGCGGCGGCGTGGGGTCAGCGATTGCCGCCTCGCTCGCATCGGCAGGCGTTAGCGCGTTGACGTTGGTGGATGCCCGCGAAAGCGCGGCGCAGGCGCTGGCCGATCGTTTGCTCGCGCACTATCCGCAGCTGAAGCTGACGGTGATGGCGAGCGATCCGGCGGGGCATTCGCTGGTGGTCAACGCAACGCCGCTCGGTATGTCGCCCGGCGATCCGCTCCCGCTGGATGTCGAACGTCTTGATGCGGGGACATTTGTCGGCGAGGTGGTGATGAAGCAGGAATACACACCGTTGCTACAGGCGGCGATGGCCCGCGGCTGCCCGGTGCAGCGAGGTACCGATATGCTGTTTGAAATGATTCCGGCCTACCTGGACTTTTTCCATCTGCCGGTGGCGACGCCGGAGCAACTGCAGGCGCTGGCGGAAATTCGCTACTAAAGTGCTGGTCAATAGCGTAATAGCCCGGATAATATAACGCTTATGTTCGGGCTATGACCTTGCGCTTATGCACTCCACATTGACACTGATGGCGGCGGGAAGCCTTCGCCGCGCATTGATTCCCCTCCAGGCGGCGTTTGCCGCACAGACCGGTATTCCGGTTTCGCTGGTTTTTGGTCCGGCGGGGCTTCTGCGTGAACGGATCGAGAATGGCGAGCGGTGCTCGCTGTTTGCCTCGGCGAACCGTCAGCATCCGCAAACGCTTTGTGATACGGGGCGCGCCCGCGGTCTCCATCTGTTCGCCCGTAACACGCTGATGTTGACTGTTCGAAATACGCCGCAGACGACGGGGAAAACGTGGCTGGAGCTGCTGGCGGATACAACGCTGCGGCTGGGAACCTCCACACCGCAGTGCGATCCTTCCGGCGACTATACGTGGCAGCTGTTTGAGCGTATTGAA
Source organism: Kluyvera sp. Awk 3 (assembly GCF_028069715.1). Classification (NCBI taxonomy): domain Bacteria; kingdom Pseudomonadati; phylum Pseudomonadota; class Gammaproteobacteria; order Enterobacterales; family Enterobacteriaceae; genus Kluyvera; species Kluyvera sp. Awk 3. The sequence goes on from NZ_JANEWH010000123.1 coordinate 7,459, forward strand.
CAGAGCCATCCTGGATTGGGCCACGCGCTAAAACAGCGCGCGATACCGCTGGTTGGCGGCCGCGATTCGCTCAGGCTACCGAACGGTGTCATCGCCAGTCGGTGGTTAATTGATGAAGGGCACGCCGATCTGTTTATCGGCTATGCGCACTATGCGGCGGCACTGGCGAATCAGGCAGAAATACGTTGTGTGACGATTCCTGCACCGTGGAACATCTACTGTGATTACTACCTGACCCTGCTGAATGAGCATGACGCCGCGCACTCGTTATGCCGGTTTATTCTCGGTGAAGAGGGGCAGCGCTGTTTACGTGACGCCGGGTTTATGTCGCCGGCCGACGAATGCTAAAGAGCGGCGTCACCACCGGAGACGGATACCCCTCAAGCTGGAGCCGACGAACCTGCACGCCGTAAGCATGCTGGAGATTCTCTTCCTGCACCACCTCCGGCGTTGGCCCGGCCAACCACTGGTTGCCCGGCATCAGCAGCAACGTGTGGCTGGCGACCTGTAGCGCATGCGCGGGATCGTGCGTGGTAAACATCACCGTGCGCGACTGGTTGTGTGACAGATCGCTAATCAGCTGCAATACCGTTTGCTGATTGCCCAGGTCCAGTGCTGAACAGGGTTCATCCAACAGGATATTCTGACTGGCGCCGACCAGCGCGCGGGCGATCATCACCAGTTGCTGCTGGCCGCCAGAGAGGGTGCTGAATAGCGTCTCGGCCAGGTCAGCGATGTTTAGCTGTGCCAGCGCATCAAGCACCTGACGCTCATCTTCTTTCTGCGGCTGAGCGAAGAGGGCGATATGTCGCGCACGCCCCATCAGCACCACCTCTTTTACCCGCCAGGCGAAGGCCGGACGGAATGACTGCGGCACGATCCCCACTCCGCCGGAGGCCTTCACGCTGCCAGAAAGCGCCGGTAAAACGCCGGTAATGGTATCGAGTAAAGTACTTTTACCGCGACCGTTGGCGCCAAGGACGGCCCATATTTCACCGGGCTGGCAATGCAGGTTCAGCGGCGTAAACAGCGCAGACTGATGACCATATTCCAGCTGCAATAGCGTTAGCGTCGGCGTCATTTCAGCATCCCTTTACGGCTGGCCCGTACCAGCATCACGGCAAATAAGGGGGCGCCGACCAGCGCGGTAATGATCCCTATGGGAATCTCGGCGGCGGTCGGCGTGCGGGCGAGGTCATCGACCACAATCATAAAACAGGCCCCCATCCAGAAGGCACAGGGGAGCAAACGACGATGATCGGCACCGCAGAGCATCCGCGCCAGATGCGGGATCACCAGCCCCACCCACGCAATACTGCCGCTGACCGCCACCTGCGCGGCAACCAGCAGTGCGCAGCAGAGCAGTACGCCGCGGCGCAGTGCGGTGACGCTGACGCCCAGCGCGCGGGCATCTTTGTCGTCCAGCGACAACAGGTTGATGCGCCAACGCAGCCGGTACAGCACCAGCGCGGCGGCGATCACTGGAAGGGTCAACAACAGGACTTTGTGCCAGTTGGCGGTCGCGAAACTGCCCAACAGCCAGAAGACGATGTTGGGGAGGACTTCTTCAGTATCCGACAGGTACTGCATCAGGCTGACCAGCGCGGCAAAGAAACCGCTGAGCACGATCCCCGCGAGAATCAGCACCAGCGTATTCTCTCGACCCTGAAGTGCTGCCAGCAGATACACCAGCATCAGCGCCAGCAGACCAAAGAAGAAAGTGGTGGCCATCATCAGCGGCATACTCAGCCCGAGCAGAATTGCCAACGTCCCGCCAAACGCGGAGCCGGAGGTGACGCCGATAATGTGCGGATCCACCAGCGGGTTCTGGAATACGCCCTGTAAGGTGGCACCGCACAGGCCAAGCGCGCCGCCGGCCAGCAGGGCGAGCAAAATACGCGGTAGGCGAACGTCCCAGACAATCTGATGGGCGATCGCTAACGTATTATGCGGCTGAGCAAACTGAGCCAGCACCTGGCCTATTGACAGCTTGTATTGACCCAGACAGAGAGAAGACACCGCCACAGCCAGAGTGAGCAGCATCAGGCCACCCTGTATCGTTTTGGCGTGACTACTGATGCGCATTTGGCTGCCAGTCGGTACGATAAAAGCGTTGGTAGTAATCCTGGGCCTGCGCGTCGACATCAATATCTTTATAGCGTTCCGGGTAGAGCTTTTTCGCCATCCACAGTTCGCCTATGGCTAATGCTTCCGGCATGGGGTAGCCCCAGGCTTTCGCGTATTCCGGCATCAGCCACACGCGATGATTTTTCACCGCGTCAATGCCTTGCCACTGCGGGTCGTTGACGATCTGCTTGACCACCTCGGGATAACGGTCCTGCACGAAAATCACCTGCGGATTCCACTGTAATACCTGTTCCAGCGAAACCTGACGCGCGCCTTTTACCGTGGCGGCGGCGACGTTCATCGCCCCGGCATGTTGCATCATCAGGCCGGTGTATTTACCGGAACCGTAGGTGTTCAGGTCCGGATTGGCCATATAAACACGCACTTTTTCCGCCGCCGGAATATCCGCGACCGGCGCGTTAAATCGGGCGCGTGCGGCAAAGGTGTAGTCTATCAATGCATCCGCCTGGGCGGTGCGGTTGACCACTTCGCCAATCAGCCGAATACCTTGCTTGAGCCCGTCGTTGTAAGCCTGTTCCTCATTGGCCATCGAGGGATTCATTTTGTTTTTCTCACCCGCCGCGTCCTGGCGCAGAGAAATGGCTACCACCGGGATCCCGGCGTTCGTTATCTGCTGAATCATCGCCGCTGGCGCGTAGTTGGCGATAAACACCACCTGCGGATGCAGCGCCAGCAGGCTTTCCATATTCACCTGGGTCAGATCGCCGGGCATCGGCAGTTTGACAATGCCGGGCATAAAGCGCGCGAACTCTGGGCCGAGCTGTTTTTTCCAACTGCTTAATACGCCGACGATATCGTCGGCGGCGTTGAGCTGCACGAGCAGGTTGAGCGTCTGGTGCTGGAGCACCACAACACGATTCACGGTATCAGGCAGGGTGACTTTGCGACCAAGTTGATCGGTGACGGTGCGCTCGGCCAGCGCAGGCGTTGCGGCTGTCAGACTGGCACAGGCCAGCGTCAAGCTCAGGAGTAAACGTTGTAATGTAGACATGCATTGCTCATCGAGGAGGGAAATAATCGATGTATATTTGATTATATAACGAAGAAAAATGCAAATCCTGTGGGCGGAATACCCCGAATGGCTTATGAGAAAATACCCAGCGACGAAAAGAGCTGCAGGGGATTACCGCATTCCTATAGCGGTGCGTAGAACCCTGGCAATGAAGATTCTGTATAAATCTACAGCTCGAGGTTTTTTTTGAATTTAGCCCGACAGTCTTCATTTTTCCCTCTTATTTATCTGCTTAACTGAAAACTCTTTCGCGTCAGAGTGACACTATGCGGCGTCGTCAATTTCTTCTCGGTTTGAGTGCCACGCTGTTGGCAGCGAGGGCGGGGCTGTCTTTATCCACGCCTTCAGACGTCTCGACAGAGATGCTGCCACTATGGCCGGGAATTCCGCCCGGCGGCGGCGGTCCAACGGGGCCAGTGCAACTGAGCGTGCATGGGGCGCAGCGTCATATTGCCGTTCCCTTCCTCACGATTCTGACGCCGTTCAGGGCGAATGGGCACGGTGTGCTGGTCGCACCGGGCGGTGGTTATACCCGCGTTGAGATGGCGAAGGAGGGCTGGCCCGCCGCGCGTTGGTTGGTAGCCCGAGGTTATACCGCTTATATACTTAGTTACCGCCTGCCGGGAGAAGGCTGGCACGACGGATCTCGCGTTGCTTTACAGGATGCCCAGCGGGCGTTGCGCATCATCCGTCAGCGGGAGATGCGGGTGAGCGTGCTGGGATTTTCCGCCGGAGGGCATCTGTTGGGAATGGCGGCAACGCGCGCTGAAGAGCGCAGCTATACGCCGCTTGATGCGCTGGACAGCCTACCGGCGCGAGCTGATGGCGCGGCGCTGATTTATCCCATCGTGACGCTGGAGAAACCTTACAGCCACACGTCAACGCATCGGGTATTGGTGGGGAAGAATGCGACGCAGGCGCAGGATGCCGCCTGGTCTGTACAACATTACGTGACGCCAACGACTCCGCCGATGTTTCTGGTCCAGGCGGAAGATGATTCGGTGTCCGATCCGCACAATACCTTAATTTTACAGACGGCCTGCCTTCGTGCAGGCATATCGGTAGAAATGCATCGTTATCCTACCGGGGGACATGGCTTTGGGATGGGCAGGGCTGGAACCAAAACTCTCGCGTGGCCTGAGCAGTATGAAAAATGGCTGCGGGAACGATAAACACCGCAGCCAAATTTGGGGGCTTACTGTATCAGCGCGTCCGGCGCGATATTCATATTCTTCAATACCGGACCCATGATGTTGCCGAAAATCGGCGCCGCGACGGAACCGCCGAAGTGAGTGCCGGCAGTGGGGTTGTTAACGACCACGACCAGTGCGACCTCCGGGTGACTAACCGGCGCGACGCCTGCTGTGTAGTTCACATAGCCGCCGTCATACTTGCCGCTATCGCCCAGTTTTTCAGCGGTCCCTGTTTTGGTCGCCAGCCGATACCCCGGCACCGCCGCCCGCACGCCGCTGCCGCCGGGAAGCACGTCGCTTTCCATCATATGTACCACGGTTTTGACGATCGACGGATCGGCCACCTGCTGGCCCATTACCGGCGGGGTCACTTTGGTGATCGACAGGGGACGATAGACCCCAAACGAACCCAGGGTGGCGTATTCGCGGGCTATCTGCAGCGGCGTGACGCGTAATCCGTAGCCGAAGGAGAAGGTCGCACGTTCAATATCGGCCCACTGCCGACGGTGCAGCGGAAAATAGCCTACGCTTTCCCCGCTAAGCCCCAGGCCAGTGGGTTTGCCGAGACCGAACGCCTGATAGGTATCAACCAGCGCCTGTGCCGGCATCGCCAGCGCAATATGAGAAACGCCGATATCGCTCGATTTTTGCAGAATACCGGTTGGCGTCAGCTGTGGCCAATGGCCCACGTCGCGAATCAGATGGCCATTGACGCGATAGGGGGTGGTATCCAGTAACGTATTTGGCTGAATAATGTTTCTCTCCAGCCCCTCGATAATTACCAACGGCTTGACCGTGGAACCGGGTTCGAAACTGTCGTTAATCGCCACATCACGCATTTGCGTTTGTGTGGCGTTATCGAAATTGTTGGGGTTGTACGAGGGGTAAGAAGCCATAGCCAGGATCTCACCGGTATCAATTTTGACCAGCACCGCCGCGCCTGAGTCCGCTTTATTCAGCAGCACGCCGTCGCGCAGTTTGCTGTACAGCGTATATTGGTCAAATTTATCAATGCTGAGTTGAACGGTTGGCGGCTGTTTTGGCGCGTCATAATCGAGGACGTTAATAATACCGCCATTAGCGTCTTTGCGATAAATTTCCTTGCCCGGTTCGCCCTGTAAAATAGAATCGTAGCCACGTTCTACGCCGTTCAGACCATTATTATCGGCCCCCACAATGCCGATTAAAGGCGCTGCCGCTTCCCCCATAGGGTAGAAACGACTGTCGTCATACACCTCGCTGATACCTTTTATATGCAGATCGGCGATATCTTTCGCAATCCCAAGCTCAACTTTGCGTCCCAGGAATAGAAAATGACGGTGCGCATTCTGATAAATTTTGTTCGCAATTTGATCGGGGGTGGTATTCAACGCGGAAGCGAGATATTGCCATTTTGCATCGCGGAAATTCGGACTGGCCTCAACAATTTTGACCGGATCGACCACAACGTCACGTGACGGGACGCTCATGGCGAGCGCCTCGCCATCGCGGTCGACCAGCGTGCCGCGGTTTGTCGGCAACACTACGGTGCGCAGTGAACGCTGATCGGCCTCTTTTGCCAGCATAGGGTGATTTAAAAATTGCAGGTCGGCGACTCTAACCAATAAAACCCCCAGGCAGCCAAGGATGCCCAGACAAATTATTGTGTAACGAGACGTAATAAATGAGTCTTTATTTTG